>NZ_JBFRDK010000181.1:0-12254 GCF_052113545.1 Paenibacillus sp. TAF43_2 | reverse complement strand
TCATAGAATATGATGAAGAAGGATTATCCCTTTCTTCAAATTGGTTAGTAAAGTGGATTCAGCGCTGTTATTATTTTGTTATTTTTGTCATCGGCTTTAGAGATCACAGCAATGCGAAAAAAAAGATTTTTTTTGATCTCGGCTTTCTCGGCGATTTGCTGATCGCAATCGGAACCGGCATATTAGCAAAAACAGCGCTGGCTATGGCCAATACATCGGACAACTTTGCAGTCGTGAGCAGTTCATTGCTGGCAGGCTACGCAGGCTTATCTTACCTGAAGAGCAAGCAGAACAAAGAGTTTGCTGATTTGTTTCCTGAAGAAATAGATGATTCAAATCCGCAAACGCCACCGAAATAACATGCAAGTTTACTTAAGTTTTGCGTATAATGACCATAGCTGATAATCCTTTTGCTTAAATATAAGAAAGTATATCATTTTCTCATACTTATCTTATATTTCACCGTCAAAGCTACTTCAGCGTCTAAAGGACGCCGAAGGCGTTTTTGCTTGACTAATCGATTTTTTACAAAATATCGAAGGAGGGTGGAGCGTGTGGGGAAAATAACGGTCAAAGTGACAACTGAGGAAATGCATGAGCTTAAGAAACTAGCCGAGATAGTCAAAAATCCTCAGCTTCCCATGTCTGACCGTCGCATTGCTAAAACGCAATATGAGTCCATTATCAACTTCGCAAAAAATAGTAACCGCGGCATTATTTCATCTGTATAATTAGAATGGGTTGAAGCCGCTCCGGGATGGAGCGGCTTCTTTTTTTATGTGATTTGCGCGAACCATACACGAACAGCCGCGAAAATCTTCTGTTGTCCAGGCTCGATTGGTGTGACCATAACATCGGATTGGAAGGTTCTTTGGATAGGGAAGGGCTCAGATGAGCTGGAGACTTCCTGAACTTTGCTGGGAACTCCAGAAATGGACGTTCCTAATGCGTTTGCGATAGCAGCAGCTTTCAGACGGGCGTTCTGGACAGCAAGCGACAAGGCCTCATTTTCCAACGGTTTTCTATCGGAAACCGAGAACTGAATGGAAGTGACTGTATTGGCACCGTGAGAAACGGCGGTATCTACTACTGTTCCAGTAAGTGCAATTTGATCGATGGTGATTTGCAGGAGATGAGTTACTTTGTAGCCTTGAAAGACTTGCTTCCCGTCCGGGAAATCATACATCATTTCGATTCGATAATCATTCGTTTGGATATGTTCGCGCGGGATGCTTAGCTCGAGAAGGGATTGTATGATATTTGCTGTAATTTGTGCATTTTCAGCTTGTATCGCTTGCAGCTCCTTGCCTTCGGTAACAGCGCCAAGGATGACCAAGGCTGTATCTGGAGCAGCTGTTACGATCCCTTCGCCCATAACTTCAATCGTGGACACGCTTTTGCAGGGAATGGGAATAGCGGTATAGTAGATTTGATTGCCGTACATTGCAGGCTCCTTTCCTTCTTACAGTTTATAGATTAATGTATGGAAGGATACCCGCCGAAATGATTGCTTCTTATTTTCTGCTTGCGGTCGAAAGCTTAGAAAAGAATACAAAAATGGCGGGCAAGAGTAATCTTGCACCGCCATTTTTTTGTGTGATGAGCTTAAGGCAGCTCTATTGTAACTTCACGCTTGCTTGCAGCGGAACGCAGCACACCGTCGATAATCGCTTGGTTGTACAAAATTTCTGCTCCAGGAATAGGAGCTGGACGATTTTCTGCGATTGCTGCAACAAAGTCTCTTACTTTCTCATCAAACAAGTTTAGTCCATGTTGGATGACAGGAATAGTCGAATGGATATGCTGATCAACGACATCGTGATAAAGCGTCATGCTGCCTACGCTGCCATCCCAAACACCGCTCCAAGGGCCTGTGCCTGCTGGTGTGACTTTAAGGCCGCCGTCAGTTCCAAGGAACATCGTTGCACCTAATGAATCCATATGCATAGCCCAGCTGATTTTGTAATTGAGAACGATGTCGCCCTCAAGACGAATCATTGCCACGCCAAAATCCTCAACTTCAAAGTTGGCCGCTTCACGATGGTATTTCGGGTTTGTTCCAAAATGATTTGATGTATAAGCCGATACAGTAAGCGGCTTAGGATAGCCGAGCGCATTAAGCGCCATATCAAGCGAATAGCAGCCGATATCAGCCATTGCGCCAGCACCTGCAAGCTCTTTGGAAATAAAAGTGCCGCCAGGCATACCGCGCCGTCTGCCGCCGCCTGTTTCAACAAAGTAAACGTTACCAAGTTTTCCCGATTGAACAATTTCTTGAATCAACGACATATTGGGATCATATCTCGGCTGGAAGCCTACCGTCAAAATTTTTCCACTGCGTTCAGCGGCTTCGACCATATCGATGGACTGCTGGAGTGTGACAGACATCGGCTTCTCTACGAGCACGTGCTTGCCTGCATTCAAAGCGTTTATTGAAGTTTCAGAATGTGCAAAGTTTGGTGTGCAAATGCTGACGCCGTCTAGGTCAAGCTCTAATAGTTTCTTATGATCGTCAAAAGCTACGGCGTTTACAAGTTCCTCTTGATCAATAAAAGCTTGCGCTTTTCCTGCTATGCTGTCTGCCACCGCCACGATTTCCACTTGAAGAGGCATTTTTTTATAAGCTGAAGCATGGGCTCTTGCAATACCGCCGCTTCCTATAATTCCGATTCGGATCGTTCTTGTCATTTCAATATCCCTCTTTTCATTGTAGTGATTCTACTTTAGCACAGCTGTATTAGGCATGAAATGGTGAGAAAAGGACATGACATCTACAAAATCATGACATCGCATGGATGACGCCTGCTTCATTTTGTACAAAAAAATGATCACATTTGTCCATTGTCTCCCCTTACCCTTTTGTTCTACGATAGATTAGCCGCAAATGATAATGGTTATCATTGAATGTGTCATAAAATAGATTAGGAAGGAAGCTGGATATGCTGCGTCGTTTTTTTGCTTATTACAAGCCCTACAAAAAGCTGTTTATTTTAGATTTTTCATGCGCCATTTTGGCTGCATTGCTTGAGCTTGCTTTTCCGCTTGCCGTTAACCGGGTTGTGGATGATCTTTTGCCGAGCGGCAACTGGAAATGGATTTTGTATGCTTGTATCGGACTATTAGTCATTTATGTGTTCAGCTCTGCGCTGCATTATGTCGTTACCTATTGGGGACATAAGCTCGGAATCAACATCGAGTCCGATATGCGCAAGCAGCTGTTTGATCGTGTACAGAAGCTGAGCTTCCGTTTCTTCGACAATAACAAGACAGGACATCTGGTATCCCGGATGACAAATGACTTGATGGATATTGGAGAGATCGCCCATCATGGGCCGGAGGATTTGTTTATTGCTTTAATGACGCTGACAGGTGCGTTCGGTATTATGCTGAGCATTAACTATCAGCTTGCGTTAATGACCTTTATTATTATTCCGCTTATGATTTATTTGTCGCTGTACTTCAGCCGTAAAATGTCAGCAGCCTTTAATCGGATGTTTTCTGATATCGCTGACTACAATGCACGCGTTGAAAATAACGTGAGCGGCATTCGTGTCGTTCAAGCGTTTGCGAACGAAAAGCATGAAATGGCGCGTTTTGCTGAAAATAACGGTCGTTTCCGTTTGACGAAGCTCATTGCATATCGCGTGATGGCATGGAACTCGTCAATCAGCTTTATTCTAATGAAGCTCATTTCTTTGTTTGTACTCGTATGCGGAACTTGGTTCGTTATTCAAGGCGATATGAGCTATGGCGAGTTTATCGCATTTGTTATGCTCTCGAACGTATTCTTAGGTCCGATTAAACAGATCAACTCTGTCATTGAGACGTATCCAAAAGGAATAGCCGGATTCAAACGTTATTTGGAATTGCTCGAAACGGAACCTGATATTGCCGATGCGCCGAATGCACAAGTAGTAAGCCATCTCAAAGGTGATATTCGGTTTAACAAAGTGACGTTTGGTTATGAGAATAAGGACAAGGTGCTGCAAGGCCTMAGCCTATCGATCCGCGCAGGAGAGACGGTAGCTCTAGTAGGTCCATCGGGAGCGGGGAAAACAACGTTATGCAGCTTGCTTCCGCGTTTCTACGATGTCGAAGAAGGCTCAATTACGATCGACAACATTGATTTGCGGGATATGACGCTTGAATCACTGCGCTCCAACATTGGGATTGTGCAGCAGGATGTGTTCCTCTTTGATGGATCGATTCGAGAAAATATTGCTTACGGCAAGCTCGGAGCGTCGGAGGAAGAAATTATGCAAGCCGCTCGTCAGGCGCAGCTGGAGGAGTTAATCTTATCGCAGCCTGAGGGATTGAATACAATGATAGGCGAGAGAGGGGTTAAGCTGTCGGGAGGACAGAAGCAGAGGCTCACCATTGCACGAATGTTTCTGAAGAACCCGCCGATCCTTATTTTGGATGAGGCGACATCCGCGCTGGATACCGAGACGGAAGCGGCGATTCAGCTAGCGCTTGCTGAGCTGTCCCGCGGCAGAACGACGCTTGTTATCGCTCATCGTCTTGCTACGATCAAGAATGCTGACCGCATCGTAGTTGTAGCTGAGCAAGGGATTGCCGAGCAAGGCAATCATGATGAATTGCTCGACGCGCGTGGTGCTTACAGCAGGCTTCACCAGGCTCAATTCGGCGCATAAGGGGGAATTATGAGGTTTGGTTCAGCAGCTCAGGAAGAAGCAATAGCAGCTTATCCCTTGCTGAAGCATCCTCCTGATTCCAGTCGCGTTCGTCGAGCACGTAACTGAAGCCATTTTTGACGGCAGGAAGGTTTCTCCAGATTGGGCTGTTCACTAATTTCTCCATGGCTGCTTTAGACTCCTCATTTTCGGGAAGCATCATGAATACGCGATCGCCTGCGTATTGTTGAATTGTTTTTTCTGTAATTTCCTTATAAGGTCTTCCAGACTTCAGAATGTCTTGAACTTTTCCTGTAGGCCGGAAACCGTCTGGATGGTACAGTATAGAGGATAAACCGATATTGCCCATGACAAATAAACGTTTTCCCCGATGATAGATAAAGACAGAAGCTGTTTCGTTAGGCCGAATGCACGCCTGAAGCTGCTGCCACATCAATAACGTACTGCTATTATAATGAAGAAGCCATTGCTGGGCTTCTTTTTTTTTGCCCAGCCACTCTCCAAGCATAAGCATTCTCTCATCGAGTGACCCGCGTGAATTATAGGTAAGCGTAGGGGCAAGCTCTGACATTTGTGCGTACAAGCTTTCATCAGAATGGTCGAATATTATTAAGTCAGGCGCTAGAGCAGAAGCCTGTTCCGAACGAAAAGGCTCGCCTTTGCTGATCATATGGCTTCCTACAAGCTGAATGCCAAGCGTATTCATATCTCCGATACTTTCACCACAATAAAAAATGCGATTGGGCTGAGCGGGAATGCTGACCTCGTGACCGTCCCAATCCTTAACGAGTATATTTTGGCGCATTGATAGGGCATATTGCCTTGGAGAAAAGCCGGTTATAAGACGGAAGCGGCGGCTGAAATAATACTCATCGGTAAAGCCGACACGATCTGCGATATCGCGCAAAGTATTGTCGGTATGGATTAGCCAATCCTTGGACCGATTGATACGAAGCTCATTCAAATAATCAAGCGGTTTCTTGCCAGTCAGCTCCTTGAATATTGAAGTGAACTGCCAAGCAGGTACGTTGGCCATATCGACGAGCTGCTTGACCGTTATTCGGTTCTGAAAATGATTTTGCATATATTGAATGGTTTGTTCAACGGTTTGCGTGGAGCTGCTCATCGAGTCGAATTGCAGGTTATGTTCAAGAACAAATCCGATAAGCTTCTGAAAATACGTTTGCTGACGATGCGCTTCAATGTTATCGCAGTCCGTAATTCCGGTATAAAGCTGGCTCAGCAAATCCATCCATTGTGCGAGCGGATAAACGCGCAGCTCTTGACGGTTCGGAAATAGCTGCTCCGTATAAAGCACAGGACCTTGGTTTAGCAAATGAAGGATGTGGAAAGAGATGAGGTAATATTCCAATTTGCCGTCGCCTATATTTTCAAATTGATATGCGGTGTTCGGGGATAGAAGGAAAGAACTGTAGGACGAGAAAAGGGAACTTTCATTACCCATAAACAGTCTGCCTCTGCCGCTCCTCGATATAAGCATCGTATAGCAGGAAGTCACTTTTTCCGCTAATACTTCGCCCTCTGTATGGCTGTACAGCTTCATATCTACAAAATGGAAGCTTAAGGAGCGCAGAGGTAAAGTCTGATGCGTTAAGTTAGACATGGCTGTAGCCTCATTTCAGAACTGAGAATCGTTATCAATTAATTTCATTATAAACAAATAGAAGAAGCTTATCAACCGTAGTTGAAGAGCTTCTTCTATTTCAACAGACGTTAAGCAGCATTTATTTTTTAATAAGTGCTTTTGGCAGCTCTTCTAACAACCATTCTCTAGAAAGCGCGTCGCTGGAAGCTTTGAGCAAATCAAAATTGTACACTTGTCCATTTTTCACGGCAGGGAGCTTGAGCCATAAATCGCTTTTCATAAGCTCGTTCGTTGATTGCTGCGCCTCAGGAGCAACTGGATTCAGAATGAAGATGCGGTCAGCCGCATATTCTGGCAGAAGTTCAGAAGATATTTCTGCAAAACCTTGTTCCTTATCAATGAGATCTTGTATGATAGGCGTTGGCTTTAAGCCGCCTTTCTCATATAAAAATTGCGGTAGCCCAGTGCCAGCCATAATAAACAGGCGGTTGCCAGGATACATTGTAAATACAGCTGCCGTTTCACTTTCTTTAATACCGCTATCGTGAATTTGTTTCCACATATCTACTGTTTTGACCGCATGCTCTGCAAGCCAATCCTCAGCTTCTTGCTTCTTATTTAACAAATCCCCTAGCGTACGCATCCTGTCCTCCAGCGTGGCGAAGGAGTTGAACGTTACCGTTGGAGCAACCTTTGAAATAACCTCATACTGCTGTTCGTCCGAATTCGAGAAAATAATAAGATCAGGCTGCAGTGTTAAAGATTTCTCGACGCTGAGCGGAAAACCTACGTCCTCGACACCAGTGAGCTGCTGCTCAAATACCGTCCCTTTAATCATATCCTGTATGACGCCGATCGGCTTAACGCCTAGCGCAAGCAAATCACCGGTAGTTTCACCGTGAAAGATAACACGCTGTGGAGTAACAGGCACTTCTACCTCATGCTTCGACCAGTCGGTGAAGGAGCGGGTGGTATCGGCTGTTTGTTCCGTTGCTTCAGGTGCTTTTGTTGCTTCAGCAGCTGGACTCTCTGTATTGCCCGAATTTGCAGAATTGCTGCCACAGGCTAGCAATAGGGTTCCCATTAGTGCGAATGTAGCCAAAAGTGCGACTGATTTTGTTCCTTGATACATTTTAATTCTCCCCCAATAGATGTTATAAGATAATGATAATCATTATCGATATGCATTATCGTAATAGATATACGAGCTGTACTCAATGGACAAAGCAAAGAAGTGTTTTTTAGTTTGTCCAAACATGAAGAAAAGTTAAAAGCCGAACACCACTGTAGGTATTCGGCTTTCATAATATAGAGCTCTTTTTTTATAATATTTTGGACAATTTCCGATATTCACGCGGAGAGATTCCTTCATGACGGCGGAATATCCGGCTGAAGTAGTGGATATCGGAATAGCCGACGATGCTTCCGACGTTTTCGATTGAAAGCTCGGATTCCCGAAGAAGCCTTCTAGCTTCTCGGTGACGTATCGATTGAACATATTCGCTAGGAGGCATTCCGGCGATTTGCTTAAACAGCTTCGCGGTATGGTCGATGCTCAAATTCAGCTTTGCTGCGATCGTTCTGTTTGTCCAATTGGCGGCAGGTGATGCCTCTATTTCCTCCATTAACTCGGCAATCCTGCCGCCATGAAGTGAGGTTTGTCCAGCGGATCGAGATGAGGGCAATCGCAGCAAATGGGCCAATATATGTAGCATTAGACCTTTGCAAACCAGCTCATACCCAATAGGACGCATAGTGAATTCATGAACAAGCTGCTCCATCAATTGTACGCATACGAGAGGCGGCGTGTAGACTGGATGGTCGGATAAGGGAGCCAACCCTTCCACATAAGGCTCATAAATGAATTTATGGGGCAAAACAGCAGCTTCGTTCACAACCATGTCAGCCTCTGTCTGAATATCGAGCTCATCAAAAAAATCAAAATGAATGCCGAGAAATCGAGCGTTTGGGCTGGAAACGACTTCATTTTGGTGATAGACGCCAGAGGGCAAAAAGATAAGCTGACCAGCTTCAATCTTATAGCGCTGCCCATGCATGGTCGTCGCTGCTTCGCCATGGCACACGTACAGGAGCTCGTAATCATACAATCTACGTCTCGGCAGAGCACCCGTTGGCAAGCGCTGGAACTGCGCATAGTGGACGCTGGGCGACCACTCGCGAAATGGAGTTGAACGAATGCGTGGAAAGGGAGATTCAGACTTTTCCAAGCGGGAGGCTCCTTTCATTAAGAAAATAAAAAAGAGAACGGAATTGTCCAAAAAATCGCTATTCTAGCTAAATAAATTTCAAGAATAATCGTTTATTATAAACGTATTATCACATGTAGTTGCAGCAAATTCAATATAACGTAATTATCTAAAAAGGAGTTTGAACAAATGGAGGTTCCTGCGTTTCAAGAGAGTAAAACCTATCTTTGCAGGCAAGTGCCGATCAGCATTGAAGACGCCGGTTTTGGCGCTATCCATTGGGATAGCTTCGATGCGATTGAATTGGTTGATACGGTCACTGCCATGCAGCCTAAGGAGCGTACGGAAGTAAGAGCATGCTGGAGCCAGAACTATTTGCATATTCGCTATTTATGCAAGGATTCACATGTTGTATCTAATTTTACCATACGCGATGAGCCGCTTTATGAGCAGGATGTCGTTGAGCTGTTTATCGATGAGGATGGGACTGGGCATCGTTATCTAGAGCTAGAAGTTAGTCCGAACAATGTTGTTTTTGATGCTCTGATTACGAATGATGGTGAAGCCGAGATCACTTCGACGGACTTAGCATGGAGGTTTGAGGGTATTCAGACGACTGTTGAAACGAGTGGCGATGCTGAACGGATTTATTTTGTGCATATTCCGGTTGAGAATTTCAAGAAGCCTCTCGAGCAAGGATTAAGCTGGAGAGTGAATTTTTACCGAATTGATGAGGATAAACACGGCAACCGTGAATTCCAGGCTTGGCAGGCTACCAAAGCGATAAACTTTCATCTTCCCCGTAAATTTGGCAGGCTGTTATTTATTTAAAACATAAATGTAGGAGGGTTTAACATGAAAAAAGGGATTAATATTTGGTCTTTCAAAGGTGATTCTTCCATTGCAGAAAACATTCGTACAGCAAAAAAAGCAGGTTTTGACGGAATCGAGCTGTCATTGAACGAGACGGGCGAGCTAAGCCTAGAAGCATCCGACAAAGAGATTCAAGAAATCAAAAACGAACTGCAGCAAAATGAACTGGAAATTGCAGGTTTAGCAACAGGCTTGTACTGGTCCTATCCAATGACGAGTGAAAACGCGGCTACACGCGAGAAAGCAATCGATGTGTGCAAGAAACAGCTGGAACTTGCTGCGGCTCTCGGCGTAGATACCATTTTGGTCATTCCAGGCGCTGTAGGCGTTGACTTTATACCGGGCAGTGAAGTTGCTGACTACGAATATGCATATGACCGGGCGCTGGAAGCGATCGGGAAGCTTGTTCCGTTTGCTGAGAGCGCGGGGGTCTCGATTGGCATTGAGAATGTTTGGAACAAGTTCTTATTATCGCCGCTTGAGATGCGTTCCTTCATTGATGCGCATAACTCGAGTTTTGTAGGCTCGTATTTTGACGTCGGCAATGCGCTGCATAATGGTTATCCTGAGCAATGGATTCGTATTTTGGGTCATCGCATCAAGAAGGTGCACTTCAAGGATTACCGCCGTCAAGCAGGCGGATTGCATGGCTTTGTTGATTTGTTAGCAGGTGATGTTGATTACCCAGCTGTCATGCAGGCGCTTCATGCGATTGGTTATGACAATTATGTAACTGGAGAAATGATTCCGCCATACAATCATCATTCCGAACAAATCATCTTCAACACTTCAAAAGCGATGGATGCCATATTAGGACGTTAGAATTCATCTACTCAAAAACTATTAGGAGGTTTTTAATATGTTAAAGGTTGGTTTAATCGGTTTTGGATTTATGGGTCGCATGCACTTTGACAATTATGTCCGTCTTGCTAAGGAAGGCGCTCCTGTGCAGCTTGTAGCGATTTGCGATTTGCTGATCGAGGAGTTGAAGGAAGGAAAAGCGTCAGGAAACATCGCGACAGAGCAGGACGTCTATGATCTTGCGCCTTACCGTTTGTACGATAATATTGCTGCAATGCTGGAGAACGAGGAACTAGATATCGTCGATATTACGCTGCCTACTAATCTGCATGCTGATTTAACCTGCTCGATGCTTGAGAGAGGGTTGCATGTATTATGCGAGAAACCTGTGGCAGGAAGCTCGGAGGATGGCTGGCGCATGACACATGCAGCAGAGCGCACAGGAAAAACGTTGATGATCGGCCAATGCCTGCGCTTCTGGCCAGCTTATGAATACTTGAAGGCTTGCGTAGAGGATGGCCGTTATGGAGCTGTTACGGGCGGTTATTTCTTCAGAGGCTCTGCCGCGCCAAAGGGTTGGTTTCTGGATGGCAGCAAAAGCGGAGGCTGTTTACTGGACATGCACATTCATGATGCAGACATGGTTCACTGGTTATTCGGCAAGCCGGAGAAGGTATCAACGATTGCACGCAATGTCATTCCTGGCAGCGGCTATGATGTCGTGTCTACTCATTATATTTATCCAGATGGCAAGGTGCTGAATGCTCAGGCAGATTGGACGCTGGAAGGCGACTTTGGCTTTGCCATGACGTATCGCGTTAATTTTGAAGGCGGAAATCTCATTTTTGAAAATGGGCAAGTGAAAGTTAATCCAAATGATGCGCCGGGCTTTATCGCTGAATTGTCGGAGGATATGGGTTATTATCGTGAAATCAAATATTTTATTGAATCCATTCATGCGGGGCAGCCAGTTTCGATTTGTGCACCTGAGAGCGCGGTAGGCACGCTTGAAATAATCGAAGCAGAGCTGCGCTCTGCAAATGAAGGCGGGACGCTAGTATCTTTGTAAAAGGTCTAGCATTCACTTAGCAGCCGGATAAGCTCGTTAAAATGAACAAACAAAAGCAAGACAGCAGCCGCCTTGTTTAGAGGAGGAATGGCTGTCTTGCTTGTTTGTTAAGAAGGAGTTTATTGGGCAAGCCGTTCATCGCTGCGTTCCGCGGCAGGGAGCGGAGTACGCTTGACTTTGACTTCCTGAAACATAATTTTGTTAGATAGGATGTATTCCGGCGTTTTACGGTGGGAATGAGATTCACGGAACGCCTCGCTTTTTGTCCAGTTGTTAAAATCATCTCTCGATTGCCACCTTGTAACGATGGAAACCTCGTCATAGTCCTTCTTCCTCCTCATCGGTTTTGGGTATAGGAATGATAATGGGATAACGTTCAGCAAAGCTGATTCTCGCATCCAAATCAAATACGGAGCGCATGAAACGAGGCGTAATGATAGTTCGTGGTTCTCCAGCGTCAGCAAGCTCCCCTTCTTTCATGGCAATCATATAATGGCAATAAGCGGCTGCCTGCTGCAGATCGTGCAGAACCATAACGATCGTCGTTCCATATTCCCGATTTATTTTGGCGAGTGTCTCCAGCACCTCGAGCTGATGACTCATGTCCAGATAGGTAGTAGGCTCATCTAACAAAAGAATTTCGGTCTGCTGCGCTAATGCCATGGCGATTCGCGCCTTCTGCTGCTCGCCTCCGGAGAGGGTGTGAAACATTCGGTCTTCGTGCCGCCGAATGCGCAATGCCCGCAATGCCCAATCAATGATACGTTCATCCTCCGTAGTTAGCCGCTGACGGAAGCTTCTTTGGTAAGGAGCACGCCCATAAGCGACCAGCTCGCGAACGGTCAGCGATGGAAGCATATCTTTGGCTTGTGTCAGCATGGAAAGACTTTTGGCATATTCGGATCTTTTATAATCGCTCGTACTCTTCTCATTAATGAGAATGCTGCCGCTATCTGGAGTCAGCAGACCCGAGATTAATCTAAGCATCGTTGATTTGCCTGAGCCGTTTGGCCCGACTATCGCAGTTATTTTACCTTTAGGGA
>NZ_JBFRDK010000180.1:0-12263 GCF_052113545.1 Paenibacillus sp. TAF43_2 | reverse complement strand
GCCTAATACAACGGCAATCTCGCCAATAATGACGACCGTTATAACGCTTTGACGGAAACTGCGGGCAATGATCAAGCTGCATGCGGCTGGTATAGTCAGCAAGGCCGATACAAGCAGCGCACCTACAATTTTGATAGAAACACTAATAACTAGAGCAGTAAGCACGCTAATCATAACATTATAAAATTTGACGGGCAAGCCGCTCACTGCAGCCGCGTCCTCATCAAACGTAAGCAGGAATAGCTCCTTTACTTGAAGCCTAATCGCAACAAGAACAATCAGTGTAACGACGCCTATAACGTAAAGATCAGTGGTGCTCAAAGTATAAATGCTTCCAAATAAGTAACTATTCACATTGCTGTTGAATCCTTTGCCCATCGTGAATAATAATGATGCGAGCGCGACTCCGCCTGACATGATAATGGCAATGGACAGCTCTGCATATGATTTATATGCTTTCCGAAGCTTCTCAATAGCAAAAGAGGCAATAATCGCAAACACAAATCCCATAGCAATTGGATACACGCCAATCAAGAAACCTAGCGCTACTCCAGCAATAGACACATGCGATAACGTATCGCCAATCATTGAAAGCCTGCGCAGCACAAGAAATAAGCCGATTAGCGGAGCCGTTACCCCGATTAGAAGTCCGCCAATAAGAGCTCTTTGAAAAAATTCACTAGTTACGATCTCCAACCAAAACAACCTCTTTCCTGCTCTCCATTTGTTCCCGTAGCCCTTTCAAGCTGTGTGCAAGATCATTTTCYACACAATCCTGCGTTTCGTGCGAATGTTTAATATGAAACTTGAGCTTCCCGTTTCCACTGGCTGGCTCTTGTCCTAAATACGAGCGAATCATGTCAAGGTCATGAGAAACCATTAGAAATGTAATGTTATGATGTTGATGCATATGCTTAATCATATGGAAGAAGCTTTCCTGTGTCTCTGTATCTATCCCAACAGTCGGCTCGTCTAGAATAAGCAGCGATGGGTTATTTATAAGCGCTCTTGCAAGAAATACACGCTGCTGCTGGCCGCCCGACAACTGGCCGATGCGTTTATCCTTTATATCCTCGATCCCCATTGCATGCAGAGCATCATCACATTTTTGATAATCCATTTTGCTTATTTTCTTAAACAGCTTGCTTCGCCCATAAAGGCCTGACAAGACGACCTCCCGAACGGTGGCTGGGAACAACGGATTTAATGTGTTTTTCTGTGGGACGTATCCAATGCGCTCCCACTGCTTAAATTTGTCTACTTTCTCACCAAACAAACGGATCGTTCCGCTCGTTGGCTTTATCAATCCAACGATCATGCGCAGCAGCGTCGTTTTTCCAGCGCCATTCGTGCCGATTAATCCGATAAAGTCCCGTTCCTTCACCGCGAAGCTTAGCTTTGATATAACCGTCTGCTGTTGATAAGAGAAGGAGACGTCCTCCAATGAAATAACCTCTTGGTGGCAGCTTGCATCCGCATTTGTCATTCGATTTGATTGCGCCATAATTTATCTCCTCACAGCAATGCGGAGCATATTTCAGCTCCGCAGGTTTGCCTTTTGCTCTATTGTAATGCTTGCACAAGATTTTGCAAGTTTCGTTCCATTAGGGTTAAGTATGTGTCTCCCGCTTTTTCTTGATCCGGCGTTAGGCCTTCGAGCGGATTAAGCACCATTGTCTCAACGTCCGCTTCGCCTGCAAGCGTTTTGGCAAGTTGATCTGAAACTAATTCTTCGAAAAAGATATATTTTACATCGTTTGCTTTAACAAACTTCGCAATTTTGAGCAAATCCTGTGCACGCGGCTCAGCGTCAGGGCTAAGTCCCATGATTGAAATTTGCTTCAATCCGTAATCACGAGCTAAGTAACCAAACGCTTGATGCGAGGTAACGATGTTTTTGTTCGATGTTTGTGCAAGCTTTGCCGTGTAATCCGCATCGATTGCTTCGAGCTTTCCTTTTAGTGCCTCATAGTTTTTCTCATAATCTGCTTGGTTTGCGCTATCAGCTTCAATTAAGCTGTTTTTCACATTCTCAGCTAATGTAAGGGCTGATTTTGGACTAACCCAAGTGTGCGGGTCCAAGCCGCCATGTTCATGCGATTCTTCATCAGCATGTTCTTCTTCATGTTCATCTTCATTTCCCTCAATTAATGGAATGCCTTTGCTGATTTCTTTGGTCACGACTTTGCTGTCTTTGGACAGGCCTTTCAGAAATCCGTCAACCCAGCCTTCTAGTCCCGCTCCATGGTACAGAAACAGCTGCGCCTTCGACGCCGTATCAAGATCGCGGCTCTTTGGTGTCCAATCATGCGGCTCTACGCCTGAAGCTACTAGATTAACCGCTTTGACATGATCTCCGCCAATTTCCGAAGCTAGAAAATATAATGGATAGAAGCTGGTAACGACACTAACTTGTTTCCCCTCTGCTTGACCAGTTCCCGTGCTGCCGTTCGCTGGTTGGTTTGATGAGCCTGAATGATTCGTATTATTGCCGCAAGCCGCTGCAAAAAGCAGCATAGCTGATAAAAGAAAACTAAGCGCCATAGGTCTTGTCAATAATTTCAGTCTATTCATTTTGATTTCTCTCCATTCATCTTTCTCTCTTGTTCGTAATCGTTATGATTACGTTTTGTATTATACGATGACGTGAAATAGACTGTCAACCTTATTTCTTAGCAAAAGCTAGCAGAAGTTTCTTACCCATCATGACTCACAGCTACAATTTAATCATATAGATTATCTTTATTGACCAAAATGATATGAATTATGATTGATGCTATTTTTGAAGAGCAGCAAAACATAAAGGCACCCCAGAAGTTAAACACTTCAGGGGTGCCTCCGTATTTGAACAAATGAATTTACTTCACTACAGCGCCGTTTGGCATATTGTCAGGAACCGTTGCAAGTGTAAGCTGATCGCCATGTGATGCTGCAAGAATCATTCCTTGCGACATTTCGCCGCGCAGCTTAACCGGCTTCAAGTTTGTAACGCAAATAACTTTCCGTCCAACCATTTGCTCCGGAGTGTAAAACTTAGCAATGCCGGAAACAACCTGGCGCTGCTCATACCCAAGATCCAATTTAAGCTTCAGCAGTTTATCTGCTTTGAGAACTGGCTCTGCAGAAATAACCTGAGCTACGCGAAGCTCTACCTTTGCAAAGTCATCAATTGCAATTTCATCCTTGCTCTCAGGTGCAGCCTGTGGTGCTTCATCCGCTGCCTTCGCAGCATTTGGCTGCTCAGCTGGCTGCTCAGACTGTGTACCGCCGCTCATTGCTGCTGCGATAAAAGCAGACTCCTCTGCCGTATCGAGGCGTGGGAACAATGGTGTGCCCTTGCTTACTCTCGTTCCACCCGGCAGCGAACCGAATTGCTTTGTGCTCTCCCATGAAGTTAGTTCACCCTGCTCAAGCCCAAGCTGCTTCCACATTTCCCTTGGAGAATGCGTCAAGAACGGCTGCAGCAGAATCGATACGATTCGCAGCGATTCCGCCAAATGATGCATAACCGATGCTAGCTGTCCATTTTTGGACTCATCTTTAGCAAGCGTCCATGGCTGTGTCTCGTCGATATATTTGTTTGTGCGGCTTACAAGCTGCCAAAGGGATGACAGCGCAACGGAAAACTCCATATTTTCAAGCGCTGACTCTACCTGAACGATCGTTTCACTCGCAAGCTTCTGCAACGATTCATCAAAATCGGTTACGCTGCCTGCAAATGGCGGGATTACACCGTCAAAGTATTTATCGATCATCGCTATCGTTCGGTTAAGCAGATTACCAAGATCGTTCGCCAAATCGAAGTTGATTCGTTCAACGAAATTTTCAGGCGTAAATGTTCCGTCTGCGCCAAACGGCACTTCGCGGAGCAAATAATAACGAAGCGCGTCCAGTCCGTAACGATCGATCAGCATAACTGGATCGACAACATTGCCTTTGGATTTTGACATTTTGCCATCCTTCATCAGAAGCCAGCCATGTGCAAACACCTTCTTAGGCAGCGGCAAATCGAGCGCCATCAGCATGATTGGCCAATAAATCGTATGGAATCGAACAATTTCCTTTCCGACCAAATGTACGTCAGCCGGCCAGAAATCACGATATTTCTGATCATCGCCTTCATTTCCGTAGCCTAATGCCGTGATATAGTTGGAAAGCGCATCAATCCACACGTAAATGACATGTTTAGCGTCTCCAGGCACTTTAATACCCCAATCAAACGTTGTACGCGATACAGCCAAATCCTCAAGGCCCGGCTTAATGAAGTTGTTGATCATCTCATTCTTGCGTGATTCCGGTTGAATGAAATCTGGATTGTCTTCATAATATTTCAGCAAACGATCAGCATAATTGCTCATGCGGAAGAAGTAGCTTTCTTCTTTTACAAGCTCAACCGCACGTCCGCAGTCTGGGCATTTGCCGTCAACCAGCTGACGCTCGAGGAAAAACGACTCACAAGGCGTACAGTACCAGCCTTCATACGTGCCTTTATAAATATCGTCCTGCTTGAGCAGCTGAGCAAAAATTTTCTCAACAACAACCTTATGACGCTCTTCCGTCGTACGAATGAAATCATCATTGGAGATTTCCAGCTTCGCCCACAGATCTTTAATGCCTACAACGATATCATCAACAAATTGCTGCGGGGTTTGGTCCTTTTCCTTTGCTTTGCGTTCAATCTTCTGTCCATGCTCATCTGTACCCGTCAGATACCATACATCATAGCCGCGCAGACGTTTATAACGTGCCATTGCGTCACCAGCCACCGTCGTGTAGGCATGTCCAATGTGGAGCTTATCGCTCGGATAATAAATCGGTGTTGTAATATAAAACGTATTTTTTTTCGTCATTTTTACTCCTCCTATTGCATTAGTCTAAAAAAACGCAAAAAACTCCCGTCCATCATGGGACGAGAGTTTGAACTCACGCGGTACCACCCAAATTTCAATCCGGAAATGAGCGGTTAAACCGTCACTTCAAGAAAGCTTCGTGTGCCGCCTGCATGGCGGCTTGCGCCGTTAACGCCAGCTTCGCGTCGCTCCCTTACCCAGCGCTGCCGCTGAAGCTCGAAAGCGAATCCTCCCGGACCATTTTCCAATGGAGTCCCTTACCGGCTTGCACCATGTTTCCCGGCTCTCTGAAAAGGTTCTGCTATTGTACTTATCCATTCCTCGGACATATAAATAAAACCAAAACTTATTTTACCACTTATAAATCAAAATATACCCAAATAGAGCCCTCTCTGTCAAGGAGCATCTAGGTTGCTGTCTTTTGCAGGCGGAACGGGATCATAACCACCAGCATTAAAGGGATGGCACCTGGCAATTCGCTTCATAGCAAGCCAAGAGCCCTTAGCCGCTCCATGCTTCTCGATCGCTTCGAGCGCATACATCGAACAGGTCGGATAGAAACGGCATGATGGCGGGGTTAAAGGTGAAATCACTTTGCGATAAAAGAGGATCGGAGCTTGAGTCACTCTTCGCATTACCCGTTTCTCTGGCATTAGGCCTCGCTAACTGCTGACTCGTCTTGTATGCAGTCTTTGCAATATCCGAACACTTCGAATTTGTGTTTCACAACTCGGAAATCTTCAGGAACATTCGTTTGCTCCATTGGGCAGAAAGTAATGGGATACGTCATCCCGCACTGCAGGCAAATCATATGATGATGATGTTCATTCTCTCTGCAATGCAGCTTGAACTTACCGCCATCCTCAAAAATAACCTGCTCCAGCACACCGAGCTCTTCCATCACTCGCAAATTGCGGTATACGGTATCAAAGCTTAATCCCGTATACGATTTCCCCATATATTCATAGACTTCCTTCGGAGCCAAATAACCCTGTGTCTCAGAAAAAAGCTTTGCGAGCGTTTTCCTTTGATCCGTTATTCTCAATCCTTGACTAGACATGCGTCGTATAATGTCTTCCATCGTATGCATATGTCGAACCTCCGGACTAAAAATTGTATATCTCCGGCTAAAGCCGCCTATGGAGGCTTAGCATTCGTTACGCGGAGAATTATAAGTCCATTATAAGCAATAAAACTTATAAAGTCTTATATTTAAAAAAAGCTCTCGTCAATGAGAGCCTCAGTTTAACCATTTAATCTCATGTTGATCATAAAACTAGCTGACATCGCTACAAATAACAAGATACTAATAATGCCAACCAGCTTTCGCCTAGTATTGAGCTTATTAATTAACGCGGAATCATTGGAGAGCCGTTTCGATTCCGAGTACGAACGATGCATAAACATATAACTGATAATGGAAACGACGAACAGCATGTTAATAAAAAACCATATAATTGTCCAGGTCAAGCCCTTACCTCCGGTCGTGATCAGCTATAAAAAATTATAGATACCACTTATTTAATATGTACATGAAGACTACAAAACTCACGACCGCTCCTGCAAAACTAAACCAGCCTGTACGAAATTTTTGCTGAAACATCCGCAGGATACCAAAGCTCAGCAAACCGAAAATAAGCATTAAAAAAACGATTCCAAGTATGAATAACGAAGCAGAAACACTGCTTACATCGACTAAGGACACTGAACACACTCCCTTTTTACTAATATGTACATGTTCAATAGACATTATAAGGGATAGCGAAGCCTTTAGCCAGCTGTAATACCTGTCGATTTCGTGACAAAAAGAGCACATCTCATCTAGATTTGTGCCCTTCCTGTTCCTCCATACGTTAACTACCAACGAATTATCGCTTCATGATAGGTACGATTGGTTGGCCTCTTCTGAAGCTTCACGTGCATAAAATTGTCTTTCACTAATGTTTTGCACACCTTAGGCTTCACAAACTTAGGCAGCTTGATCGTCTCCGGCTTACCGCTCGGCAGTCCATCCAGGCGCAGCCGGTCTTCCCTTACGAACAACCGAAGCTGCTCTTTATCAAAGCCTTCCGGCAATGTAATCTTCACATTCAAAAAATGACGCGTCTCGGAAAAGGCTGCTGAGCCTCCTCCAATCATAACACCAGCCGCTTCGGGCAGTGCTTTGGTCATCATTTTACGCACATATTGCTCTACCCAAGCCGGTTCGCGCAGCAGCTCAAAGCCTTTTGGCATCTGCTGCTTCTCCATCCACCGTTCCATATCATCCCATTTAGATGCCACAGCAAACACCCGCCTTCCAGCACTTCTACCAGCATATGCGCCTTGAGGGTTTCAGGATACTTTCTGGATAGTAACCTCTGGGCGAATGCCGCATAAGCTATACCATAAACATTCCATTTATCAAAAATCATCTATACAAAGGGAGGATGCTCATGCCAGCTGTCGTAGGTTTTGTCAAAATTGTTAGCGTTGGCTCCGGCTCCATTATTCAATTTGGAGACGCCCTGGAAGTGTCGCCAAATAGCACTTCCAAGACGTATGCAGGATCAGGATCATTCCTAACAGGAAGCTTAACAAACTCAAATAACGCTGTCAGCGCAACAAACACCCTTGATCCGGATGTGCAAGATAGCTCGAATAATGATGTGAGTGCAATATGAGCCTGACCATTCATCAGCAAATTACAATTCATCAGCTACGTGTCGACAGCGTATCGAACAGCTCCGTCCTGCAGGTCGGCAGTGCCGGATCCATACGTTCATTGTCACAGCTCTATAATTCGGGCGGGTTCACTGAGCCTGCTCCAGAGTTATCCTCAGATAATCCGCTTTCCTTCGTCCCACTGCCTAACCCTACTTAAGCGGAAATTAGAACTCATTACGAGTAGGAGGYGCAAGTCTCATGCAGCAAAACAATCCACTTTCCCCGTGGCAAATATGGTCACTTGAAGTACAAAATAAGCTTAACGAGCATTGTGAGCGGCTGGATGCACTAGAAGCAAAGGTCAACGCATTATGTGAACAAGTAAAGCAGCTCGAAGCGCGCCCTACTTACCATATAGACGGCATTCAATATCATTTTGATCAATTGAAAGTTGAGAAGCTGGACGGCACACTGAATATTGGGATGACCGCGCCAGGCATCGGAGATGATTCTATCCCTGGAAGCATTGAACAGATGACCGTATCAAATACGCCCGCTTTCCCAGCGGCTACCTCACCTGCACCGCCGCAAAATGGGCTATACAATGATATTTATGCTGGGATGACTCGCTATTTGGATATGGAAGCTCAGCAAAAGCTGCTTTCCTACGAAAACGAGCTCCAAATTCCACTAGATCCTTATCATCGGCAAATTATTATAAATGATGTCCGCAAACAAGTGCCTGCCCGCATTCAGTACTATATGCAAAAAACAGATCGAGGCAGCGATGCTCAATCAGCCGCGATTGATAACAATGCGGTCACGGCTACCGTACTGTCCAAAACAAAAAGGGACGCCGACGCTGCATTGCTCGCCTATATGCGAGAGCTGCAAAACAACTCCCCATCTACCGGAGGAATGTCATAATGCTGTATTTTAAAGTTGTTAATCATCTGCTTAGTGTTGGTCAAATTGAAGTGCTCGGCGTATCCAGTGCATCGATGCTGCAAGTTGGGGACACCGATAACGTAAATTTATATTCGATGTTCGATACACCGCCTGAATCTGTCATCGTTGGACCGATTGCTCCGTTTCCGCTTCCGGAAGAAGAGTCTAGCGGCGCTTTCGGGGGAAGCTAGGTGGTATCATGAATCGAATCAATGATCAATCTATCAATACCTTTCATGTTCGAACCGCAACTGTTGGGTTCTTGCGTATAATAACCGTTGGTCAGGCAGGTATTGTACAGCTTGGTGATCGCGCTGTGACGAGTGCCAAGCTTCGAGCGCTAGCGGTGCAGAGGAAAGAAGATCATCTGACTTCAGGCGAAGTTTTTTTTGAATCCTATAAGATTTTTTCACGCCCGCTGCCGGTTATCAATGATCCGGAATTTGATTATTCTGGTGGTATTGAGCTGTTTCGAACCAATTGTGCGCCGAATATTACAGTCGGATACATACAAGTCATTGCATCCGGCTCAGCAGCGAGCATTCAGATCGGCAATGGAGTGACTCTGAACGGAGAATCACGAATCAAGCATATTCGGCAGTACCCTCGTCAAAATTCCGCTCTCTCTCAAGGTTGAGCAAATAAAGTCCGCTAAGGCACTGTATGCCTGCGGACTTTTTCTTGTCTTTTTTTATGCCAAATGAAAAATATGCACGAGCAGCAATCCGAGCCCAGCTAGCAGCACAGAGCCAATGAATCCCGCAATAAACGGTTTTTTTCCAAGCTTCTTAAATACGACAAAATCGACGCCGAGACCAAGTCCTGCCATTGCCATTGCAATTAGAAAATGAGCGGCGACAATCAGATTCGCAGTAGCTGCGGCAGGAATTATGCCTAACGTATTAACTCCGCTCATGGCAAGAAATCCAACGATAAACCATGGAATCGGCAATTGCTTTAAGCTCATTTTTTGTGCTTTATTGCTTTTACGGCCATTCCAAATTCCAATAATAATCGCGACTGGGACAAGCAGCGCAACACGAGTCATCTTTACAATAACAGCCAAATCAATCGCTTCTTGTCCTCCAGGAGCCGCTGCAGCAATAACATGAGCAATCTCATGCAGCGTTGCACCCGAGAAGATGCCATAACCTGCGTTGCTTAAATCAAGCACGGGGTACAATACGGTATAGGCTAGCGTAAATAACGTTCCTAAAATAGCAACCGTTGTCGCACTCACAGCCGTTTCATTTGGACTTGCCTTCAATTGTGGAGCTATTGCTACAACAGCTGCTGCACCGCAAATAGCTGTACCGCAGGCTGTGAGAAGGCCTAAATTTTTATCTATTTTCATCCATTTGCTTATTCCATACACAACAAATATCGTAAATACAATGTTAATAACGGCAAGCACAAATACCTTTGGCCCTGCATGTAAAATATCATATAAATTCAGGCGAAGCCCCAGCAAAATAATTCCGAATCGCAGCAGTTTTTTGCTTGAAAACGTTATGCCGCTCGTCGCTTGCACTGGCAAGCCTATCCATGCACGACACGCTATCCCTAATAAAATAGCGACAACCAGTTGACCCATAACGTTAAAAAAAGGAAGCATCGCGATTCCTTTCGCTGCTATCGCAATACCCATCGTATACGCTAATCCTTGTATAAAACCAAAACCATTATTCGAATGACGAATAAAAACATTTTTTATAATCATCGATTTCACCTCTGCATCTTGTGTTTAGCAAGTGTTCCCGTTGCATTCACTATAAGGCTCGGAGCAAACAAAGTGAAATACCTATTCCCTATCCTTATCATCAGGAATCCTAATGATTGAATTGCCATTCTTTCGCTTTATCCTTATAATCACGTTATATTCAAGAAAATCGTAATCAATAATGAGGGATAATGATGATCATTGAGGCGCTTCGAGTATTCGTTACCGTAACGGAGCAAAGTCATTTTTCAAGAGCTGCAGATCTATTGAATATTTCTCAGCCAGGGGTAAGCCTGCATATTCGAAATTTAGAAAATGAACTTGGAGCGAAGCTGCTGCATCGCTCTCCTAAGCAGGTTCGGCTTACCGAAGCTGGTGACATTATGTACCAGCGGGCGAAGCAAATTTTATCTTTATATGAGGAAGCGAAGCAGGACATACAGCTTTTACAGGATAAAGTGACGGGCAGCTTGCAGATTGGAGCCAGTTTTACGATTGGTGAATATGTTCTCCCAAGCCGGCTTGCTGAATTTGCTGTTCAATATCCGCTTGTTACTATACAAACAACAATCGGGAATACGGAGGAAATTGTTCAAGCAGTACGATCCAACGAACTCGATATTGGTCTCATTGAAGGCGATGCAAGCGCGTCAGATTTAGTCGTTACGCCTTACATGAAAGATGAAATGATTCTGATCGCTCCTTCTACACATCCGCTCGCAGCGGAGCGCTTCATTGATGCCGAAATGCTGCAAAACCAAGTATGGGTACTGAGAGAAGTCGGCTCTGGAACTCGCGCTTTTAGCGACCAGTTCATACGTGATGCGCAAATAACCCAAAAACGCTCTTACATTTTTAATAGCAGCCAAAGTGTCAAACAATCTGTTGTATCCGGTTTAGGAATAGCGATGCTGTCGCGCTGGGTCGTAAAGAAGGAATTAGAATCGGGAGAATTGATTCAGCTTCGGTTGAGCAAGCAGCGTTTTGAACGTGATTTTTCTATTATCCAACATAAGGATGGAGCAGCTACAATGGCTGTATCCATGCTGCTCCAACGGCTTCTAACCCTTAATGAATAAACAGTATGAACAAGCCGTCTATTCCTATTAGGCGATCCTCGACTGTGCTTGCTGATTAGCGCATATATATTAAGCAACGACAGTTGCAAAGGATGATTGCGCCACATGGATATGAAACGAATCCGCGCAAGGATAGATGCAATGACGGAAGAGCTTATTCACCAGCAGTCGCAGGACGGCGCATGGCGGATGTGCTTCGATTCTGGGACGATGACGGATAGTTATTTAATCATTTTGCTGCGCCTGCTAGGCAGAGCAGATGAGCGCTTGATTCACATGCTTGCTGCTCGAATTGCCTCAAAACAAGAGGAAAACGGAGCCTGGAAGGTTTATCCAGATGAGTCTGAAGGCAATTTGGATGCAACGTCTGAGGCTTATTTTGCACTGCTTTTTGCAGGTTACTACTATGAAGCTGATCCGCGTATGGTAAGAGCTAAGCAATTTATTCTGAAGCGCGGCGGTTTATCCGAGGTTAGATCCTTGCTCACGCAGGTGATCTTTGCCGCAACGGGCCAAGCAGAATGGCCTCGTATGCTGCGCATTCCGCTGGAAGCTTTTTTCTCCGATCTCGGAATCGGACTTGATCTATTCTCCCTCTCTGGTCATGCGCGTGTCCACCTTGTACCGACTATCATTATGGCAAACAAACAATTTGTCCGCAAAACGAGTACAATGCCCGAGCTTTATCAACTATTTGTTAACGACTCGCGCAAATTTTCGAATGATACGACCTGGATATCTGCGCTGAATGAATTTATATCCAGCTTGCCTTTATCCAGTCTGCTTCCACCCAGCTCCTCAACGTCGTATGAGAAGGCTGAAGCCTTTATGTTCGAGAGACTTGAGCCCAATGGAACGCTTCTAACCTTCTCTACTGCAACGATTTTGATGATTTTATCTTTGCTTTCGCTGGGCTACTCCACGGATTCACCCGCCGTAAATCGATTATTGGCAGGTATACTTTCAGTCATGTGTGTCGACAGGCCTCATCTTCAAGTCGCATCTGCTGAAGTCTGGGAC
>NZ_JBFRDK010000179.1:0-12264 GCF_052113545.1 Paenibacillus sp. TAF43_2 | reverse complement strand
CCATTAAGATTACAGCATTAAGGTTCGTCCTTCTTCATATTCGGCAAAATGGATATCTGTTTAAACATGTAAAGACCGCCTTTAATCAAGGGCGGTCTCATCAAGAGCTACAACGCTATTGGTTCATTTTCAACATGAATCATTCTTTTGGAGAAGAGCTGCTTAAATCCTTAAACGCTTCTATAAAAGACGCTGGATCTGTGGATATCATATACGAGAAAACACCCTGCAGCGTGTGCAAATAGAAAATACCGCCATCCCCGCCAATCGGTTTAAAAGATAGATCGAATACTTCCGTTATCGGAAACTCACGGTACTTAGTAACAATTTTCTCTTTGTATAAATACATGAGACGTTCATCCACTACTGTTTTTTGTTCTACACTTGTGATTTCTCTCTTCACTTTATAATAATGCTGGATAGCAATACAATTCATATTTACTCCTCAATGCTTCGTCATTATCGTTACCTTCTCAATTTGCGATTCCTTCTATCGAGTACATACTGATACAAACCAATCGATACAGCAAGCCAAGTCCCACTAGCCAAATATCCACCTACAATATCACTTGGAAAATGGACCCCTAAATAAATCCGGCTAATCCCTATCCCCAGTATCATAACTGAACCAACTAAGATCAAAATTACACGCCAGTACGCCTTCGGAATATGCTTCCATAATAGAAAAATGATAATCCCGTAAAAAGTGAAAGCGGCCATGGAATGTCCACTCGGAAAACTATAGCCATTTTCTTCAATAATGCGGTAAATCGTTGGCCTGACACGTTGAAAACTCAATTTTAGCACACTATTTAAAATGGTTGATCCAATTAAGATTCCTGCAAAGAAGTACAGTTCTCTTCTATATTGCAATTTTGCTAATACGACTAACATAATGATAGCAAGAATAGAAACCATAACTCCTGATCCAATAAAAGAAAAAAACTTCATTATCGCAGTAAGAGTATCAGATTCCGCTCCTTGAACTTTACTGATGATACTCTGATCAAAATTTGCAATTCGCTGATCGCCAATCCAAATGGATATCCATATGAACCCGATTGCACCCAATAAACTTAACAAAAATGCACGTGTAAAAACGAAAGTAAAATTCATCCTGCAGCACTCTCCATACTCTGAATAATTAGACTGAAAAATTGATGTACATACACTACTACGTCTAACTGGACAAACAGGCTCCAATTCATCGATTTTTTGTTGGTATGAAATGGACAAATACTGCTCACCCTATAATGCTGGAGGTGATGACATTGACAGGAAGAAACAATAAACCTGATAATGATGGACCAGCTTCAAGTCCATCCAGGCTCGATCAATTTGGCGATAAGCAAAGCAGAAACGACGAAGCTATCCCGAAGAAAAAGGACAAAAGCTGTTAATCTAATGTTTAGGCAGCTCTGATAAAAAGAGCTGCCTTTACTATCTGAGCGCTAAAACATAAAAAGGGAACAAATGTTCCCCGTTCGCAAAATGAGCATATTGGGGATAAAAACCATTAATTTTAGTCAATTCACCCAATTTTTAATGCAATATCTCCTTTCAGATCGGCATTTAAGTCAATTTTGCCCAAGATGATGAAAAATATCATCTAATTAGGCTGAATTATATAAGAACATTTGTTCTGCACCCGTATTTCGGATCATTTTTATGCATAAATCGATACAAATGCGCTGTATTTTCTCTCATTCCCCACAAAAAACAGCGAGCGATTCAACAAATATGATGCTAAACATTAAATTTCATCAAAAAAAAGACTACGACAGCAATTTTTATGCTGACGCAGTCTCTTGAGAAATCAAAAGTTAATCCCAAGGATAAGTAACCGTCAAAAATCCAGCAAACTTTTTGCTTTCATCTCTTCTCACCTTGCGCATGTCCGCTCGGTGCTCAGCTGTCTCGAACAGTTTTATCTCCTCATCCGATTCCGGTACAACGATTGGTACAGGAACGGGCTTCCGATTCTCGTCCAGTGCAACAAAGGTTAAAAAAGAGGTTGCTGCAATTTTACGTTCGCCGCTTAACAAATCCTCTTTGATTACCTTCACAAACACCTCTACTGAGGTTCGGCCTGTCCACGTTACGAATGCTTCTAAGCATACCGAATCTGAAGGCCTGATAGGATGCAAAAAATCAACAGAGTCTGTGGAGGCGGTCACAACTGAACGCCGGCAATGCTTGGTTGCTGCAATCGAAGCAATATCGTCGATGTAAGCCATTAGTTTCCCGCCAAACAATGTATTGTGGTTGTTGACGTCCGGCGGAAATACTCTTGCCGTTTTGTAACATCTGGACTCGCGTGAATGCCTCTGCTCCATTGATGATTATTCCCCTTTTTTAAATACGGATAATAGCTGGGAGATCGCTCTCTCCTGCTCAACTTCCAAACAGAAATCAACAGGACGGCCTACAACCGAACGTACTCTGCGATCCGTAATGATCATCCCTGCCGTTAAACCTTCACCGCAGTCAATAACCGCATTCATCGTTTCTATTTTCACGAGAGAAGGATTAATAGCTACAATAACAGCTAAGGGATCATGCATTGCGCATTCGCCGTCAAAGTGATTAGAAAATGCATAAAATTCAAAATAACGCTCTAAAGCGACATTTAGGAAATCAAGGATTTCATGTTTATCATCAGCAATCTCGCGTGATAATTGCTCCATATGTGTTTTTGTAAGACGAGTCTTCTGTGTTACATCCAAGCCGACAATTGTAATTGGAAGCTCTGATTCGAATACTAGCGCTGCTGCCTCTGGATCACCGTACAGATTTGCTTCGCTCACGGGTGTAATGTTGCCTGGTGCGAATACTGTTCCACCCATAATAACGACCTTTTTGAATTTCGTTACAATGGAAGGATCTAGCTGTAGAGCAAGTGCTAGATTCGTTTGTC
This sequence comes from Paenibacillus sp. TAF43_2, assembly GCF_052113545.1. Taxonomy (NCBI): domain Bacteria; kingdom Bacillati; phylum Bacillota; class Bacilli; order Caryophanales; family Paenibacillaceae; genus Paenibacillus; species Paenibacillus sp. TAF43_2. Next base: position 9,347 of record NZ_JBFRDK010000179.1, on the reverse strand, counting down.
TGCCAACGGTTACAAGAATAAGCTCTCCTGGGCTCTCATTCACTTTCTGAACGATGAATTCCGCAGCAGATATACCCTCCAGAGGCTTCTGATGAGTTGGCGGCAATTCTGCATCGCCGATGCCATTATGTCCATGAATATGAGCGACAGCGCCTGGGAACACACGCTTGAGCGGACCTGATGCACCCTTCGCAACGGGAACCTCATAACCGCAATTTGCAACTTGAATGACACGCAGCGTGTTTTCCGTAGCTTGTTCAACGTCGATATTCCCAAAACCCGTCGTAATACCCTCTACCTTAATCTCTGGTGAAAGCAGTGCATATAAGATGGCTAAAGCATCATCAATGCCTGTATCAACGTCAAGCAACATCCTGTTTACCTTCGACATATTATGATACCTCCCTTTTCTATCGTTCATTGTAAACGAATAAAGCTTGAAAAACCAATTAAAATATAATGTTTGTGCTTCCTGTCAAAATTACATCTTGATTTTGGAATGATTAACCAAAGAAATGACTAATATACACCATAACAAGCAGTCCTATGATAAAGGAATAGGTTGCAGAACGTTCATAACCATGTCCATGTGTCTCAGGAATTAGCTCCTTATAGACGATGAACAACATAGCACCAGATGCAAACGCAAGTCCATAGCCAATAAGCCCAGCCACATAACTTGCGGCAAAATAACCGACTATCGCAGAAACAACCTCCATTAGACCCGTCAAGGTTACGATTAGCATAAGCTTCAGCTTGCTTACCTTGGAATGAATAAGGAAGATGGCAAGGACGAGCCCTTCCGGCATGTTCTGAGCCCCGATTGCAATAGCTACCATAGGTCCAAGTCCGCCATTCGCACTTGCATAACTAAAGCCGGTGCTTAAGCCCTCCGGAATGTTATGGATGATTAATGCAAATATGACGAGCAGCGATTTGCTGTCAAAGGATGAGATCCCTCTTTTTTGCTCAATATCGATATGGGGTAGATTTTTTTCAATGAGGTCAAGCGCAATCACGCCAATTAAAAGACCTAGCGTCAGCGGGATTAGCCCAGATTCCTTGAGAGCTTGCGGCAGCAAGCCAAAGGTAGACGCAGAAACCATGATGCCAGCTGTAAAAGCAATCAATATGTCCTTCCATTTTTCCGAAAGACTTTTGACGAAGAGCAGCGGAACCGCGCCTAGCACGGTAGCCATTGCAGAAATAAAGCTTCCTATGAGTGCTTCTACCATGTTGTCTCTCCTTAGCGGGTCGATCACTACCCAAAAACTGTTTCCTTATTTTATACGAATAAAGCGATTTCCATCCTTTTCTTACGTTGCCAGTCCTTCTTTAACAAGGTTCATAAAATACGTCTGATGATCAGGGTGGCATGCAATTAAATAAGGCTCTTCATTTACTCCCTTAAAAGGATTGCCATCGTAATCAATGACAACGCCGCCCGCTTCCTGAACCATTACAATACCTGAATATAGATCCTCGCCTTCCGAGTTGTAAACGATGATTGCATCCAAATCCCCTCTGGCAAGCATCGTCCATTGCAGCGTTGGCGCCCACAGCCGCATCATCCGCTTCGTGTTAACGTCTATGTAATGTCTAAGCGTTACGGCACGCTGTTCATTTTGCACCGAATGACCTTGTATCCAGCCAACTCTCGCTTTTGCAAAAGCCTTTGATTGTTTCATATGTATTGGCCTAGCATTGCATAAAGTGCCTTCGCCTGAGCTTGCCACGTACAAGCGATCTGTCATCGGCTCATAAATGACCGCCAAAACCGGTTTAAAGTTATAAGAGAGCGTGATCGAGATGCCGAACAACGGCAATCCTACCGCAAAATTATTTGTTCCATCAAGGGGATCGACCAACCACAGCCATTCGCTAGTCAGATCATTCTCGCCATATTCTTCTGATCGAATGCGATGATCGGGGAATACGCTTCTAATTTTATTTAGTATGATGCTCTCTGCCAAATAATCGACTTCCGTAACGATATCGCCATGGTCGCCTTTCTCTTCATAATGATCCAATGTTCCAAACTTCTCACGTGTAAGCCGGCCCGCTTCATAAGCTGCAGCAATAGCAACCTCTCTAGCCGTATTTAATATCAATTGATCCAATATTTCAGCCCCTTCACATGTTTCTTATTCAACCGTATTTAACTAATTTCCTTAGGCTTAGCAGAATAAAAGTGCAGACGATTGCCAAATGGATCTGTAATGCTCACTTGATTCCATTCTTCATCAAAGCCAGGTCTAGCGAAATTATATTTTTTGGCTAACAAATGCTCTTGAAGCGCCTTGGCATTGTCGACTTCAATGCGGATTGCTGAACCAGGCGTACTATCGCCATAATGCTCCGATAAATGGATGACACAATCGCCATTAGAGATTTGCATATAGAGCGGCAAGTCTGGCTCAAAACGATGCTCCCAATCGCATTTAAATTCCAAAAAATCGAAATAAAAGTCTCGTGCTTTCGCTTCGTCAAAAATGCGAAGAATCGGTACGGTTGATTTCATATGAAAAGTCATCATTATACAACTCCTTGTCCAGTGTCCTATCTTCCATGATTATACATGGATTTCAAAAGGTACGGAAGGCTTGCCACAGAGAAAAGGACTGTACCCCAATGCACAATTCACACGGAGGTACAGCCCTTTGTTCAACTCTACTGCTATTATTTCACAATGCTTTCCAATACATCATCAATGACTTGTGAGTAAGCAATCGTACCTGCGTACAACCAGCTTGATGTGCTTGGGTACTCATAAATTTTACCGTTTTTCACAGCAGGGATGTTTTTCCAGATTGGATCGCTTAATGCTTGGGAATCCGCATCTGTGCCGCTGTTAACGAGGAACAAATGGTCAGCATCAAGTTCTGCTAGTTTTTCTAGCGAAATGGCGTTCCAGTTGCCCGTTCCTGTTGCAGAAACTTCTTTTACAACCTCTGGAACAGTCAAACCTAATTGATTATAAAGAAGATCACCACTCGATAGCTTTTCACTGACGATATAAAAGTTGCCTTGTACAAACCAAAGAGCTGCAGCTGATTCACCCGGGATTGCGCTTTGCAGTTTTTCTTTAGCAGCTTTCGCTTTTGCATCATACTCATCCAAAGCTTTTTGCGCTTCTGCACTCTTTCCAAAAACCTCTCCGACTTTCAGCAAAGTAGCACGCCAGTCAGCAATCAATTTATCGCCAATGGTGAAGGTTGGAGCAATTTTTGAGTATTGCGCAAATTTATCGCCTTCCACATTCGCATCATATGCCATAAGAATTAGGTCTGGTTCAAAGCTTGTTACTGCTTCGAATGGGAGATCATACGGTATAGTTGGAACATCAGCAAGCGAATCATGCAAGTAATCTTGAATACCGTTAGGAACGGACCACTGAGCAACTGGCTTAATGCCTATAGCTACCAAGTGATCTTCTAAATAAGAAGCGATGACGCGCTGAGGATTAGCTGGAATGGTAACCTCGTTACCTAATGCATCTGTTAGTTTTCTTTCTGCTGGCACATCTGTTGGAGCCACTGTAGCAGCAGGTGTATTATTTGTTTTATTACCTCCGCAAGCTGCTAGACAAATGGATAGGACAATCAAACTCATAAATAAAAGTACAAATCTCTTGTTGCGGTTAATCACGATAGTTCCCCCTGTAAGACGATATATGGCTGTGAAGTAAAAATAATTTCACCTCAAAAGTCACCTAATGATAACAATTATCATTTTCATTGTCAACTGGGTTTTCAAGTTGAACCGCAACCGTCCTACTTTTTCTAACGATGCTTGATAAACTGCTCGATTGTTTGATAGAGCTCTTCCTTTTCGGTACCGCGAATATTATGAGCGGACTCAAAGAACTCTTTAACTGTTATATTGCTGAACAGCTGCTTGTAATGAATTAGTTCCGCATCGCTAAGCAAAGATCCCTCTAGCATCCCTCTCATAACAAGAACAGGCAGCTTAAGCTTCACATCCAGCTGCAGTTGTGAAGAGTCCCGCTCAATGCCGATAACCGCTTGTTCTCTTATTTTCTCTTCCCGCTTCATCGGCTTCAAATAATTAAAAATGTAATCGTGACGCCATTCAGCCGACATTTGTTTATGCTCTGCAGGATAATCTTCTAAAATAAGTGATTCTAAGTTATGCTCGTTCGTTTGAGCATAACCAAGCGCATAAGATACACCGCGAGAGTATCCCATCAGATGAAAGCGATCCACTGCTGCAGCTTCAACAACAGCTGAAAGATCTGCTATGTGATCTTTTAGATCGTAATGATTAAACGGCGTATCGCTTTGCCCTCTCCCGCGGAACGAGAGAACGATTGCTCTTCGAGGCAATAAATATAACAATAAATCCTCATATTCTTCAGCTGTTTCCGATAACCCTGGGCATATGATTAACGGGGTTAACTTTGTATCTGCATCTGGTTTTGAATCTAAGTAATGAATATGAACATCTTGATTACTAGCTATTTTCGACTCGATCACTGACTTTCCCCCTCTCTACGTTTCTAAATAAACTTAACGTTCTCTTGCTATAACAAAGCCTTTATCCGTAGAGGCAAATCCAATTCTCGGGTAATAATCGACAGCTGAAGGCGCAGACAACAAGACAAGCGAAACTTGCGCACCAAGTGTTTGCCTAAGTCGCTCTACCAGCTCCTTGCCGATGCCTAATCTTTGGTAGTCGTGATCAATTGCCAAATCAGACAGATAGCAGCAATAGGAATAGTCTGTAATCGCCCGCGCTATTCCGACCAGTTTATTGCCGTCCCATGCACTAATAATGATATCTGCATGATCGATCATTTTTTGCAAGCGTTCTAAATCTTGATAGGGTCTTTTAATCCCAGAGCCCGCAAATACTTGCGACAAGTCTTGCGCGGACAAATTTTTATCGTTCTGATAATGTATCATAACTATTCCTCTCTCCTTAGCTTATTGATTCCCATGATTATACATCTTAAGTTGATTATAGGGTAGATTGTTTTTATAATTCCTTTTACCATTCAAATCATTTTTGAAAACTATGAAAATAAGCCTATCTATCCTCTTCATTAGCATAATTGGGGTAATCACTAGTCCCTTTTCTGGCAAAAAGAAATACATATATAGGAGCAATAGCTTTATAGGAGGGATTATATTTTGATAGCTTCTGCAAAATCACCCACAGTGCAGCTTCAGACTGTGAGCAAGAAACGGAAAAAAATAGTGAGTAAAAAGAGAAATGTCGTTATTCATGGCAAGCTGCACTTACATCATAGCAATGGCAGTCTGAGCAATACGGAATGTAAACCTAAAGTTGTGCGGAAACACAAAAAAAGAAAGAGCGATCGCTGCCACCTTAAAGTACAGAAAAAGGGATGTCCAAGTGGGCAAAGAGGTTTGCAAGGCCCTGCCGGTCCAACCGGTCTTACAGGTCCTCAAGGCGCAGCAGGAGCACAAGGAGCGGCTGGCGCTGTTGGTCCTCAAGGCATTCAAGGACCACAAGGCGTCCCCGGTCCATTAGGACCGCAGGGCCTTCAGGGTCTTCAAGGTCCTCAAGGTCCTCAAGGTCTTCAAGGTCTTCAAGGCGTTCAGGGTCCCCCGGGACCGTCAAGCGGGTTTGACTTTACTGAGCTCATTACATTGCTTAACGGCTACCTTATTGTTGGTACTCTCATTAATGTCATGACACCGGGACAGCCGACCGGGTTCACAGGAACAGTAATCAGCGTACAATCAACATTAGTCCAATTAAACACGGTCGCAGGCACTTTGATGTTTATCCCGTTTTCCTTCATCACGAACATTGAAACAATTTCATAACTCCCTATGAGAAGAGGTTTGTGCTCATGTCAACAACGCTTTCGGGCGATTTGATCGCTTTACTCGGCAAAGAAGTGTTTGTCATGACGAATGGCTTTGGTCAGCTTGCTGTAATCGGAAGACTCGATCAGGTTGGTAACGACTTTATACTCGTTTCCTTCGATCAAGATCGTTTTCTTTACGAGCTGCGAATCTTTTATGCAAACATTATTTATGTCCACGAGAATCCAGCAGTTTCATAAACAAGATTCTAAGGAGAGTAGGCTTGCGATGTCTATTATTTCAAATGGAAATCAGATTCTTCCAGGTACTGCTATTTATAGTTTACTCAAGCGCCATATTGGCAGCATTATTTATATAACGACCTCAACAGGAAATGAAGAAGGCCAGTTGATGGCATTTAACGCTAACTTTTTGACCATTACGACAACTGCCTTAGAAACCAAATATGTACTAACAGCTGAGCTAGTCTCTTTCACATTTCGTTCTTAATACAAAAGCAGGCTGAATCTAAAGGTTCTTGACCATTAGATACAGCCTGCTTTATATTAAAGAGCCCCATTCTCTAGTTCAACAGCATGTCTAGCAATCGCTCTTAAAATATCATCGAACATTTCTTCTTGTTCCCAAATGACTTTGAAGCCTTGCACTAACAAGTCACCCAATCCCTGCTCCAAAGGTCTATGCAGCCACTCGGTATCTGCAACACCAAAGTCAGCTTCGATTCCACTTGCATACTCTATTTTTAGAGAGGTTAGCAAAGCATATTCCTCTTTCGTCGCTTGCTCTATAGCCTCGTATTGGAACTGATATAAAATGGCATCTACTGTTTTTTGCTTCTTATCGGTAACGAGAAGAAAGCTTAAATTCGAATCCTCTTCACTCTCATCGTCCGCACAAGGCCCAACCAACGCAATTCCAGTAATATGCGAATGTCCGCCTGCCCATTTTACAAATTCGTACATAAGCTTATAATGATCCGGTCTCATATTCTTGAACCTCCAAATACCATCGTGGAACTATGCTGTCAAAATAATGATGATCCTCTAACACTCGCTCCAGCTTCTCTGCCATAATAGGCAGCTCTACTGGCCGCACCTTCAATATCCAAACGATTGAGGAGATAATCGTCATCGCAAGATAAAGACAATATAAGGTCCAGAACTTCTCATCAGGCTCTTGATCTCCATGATATCCTTTAATCGTACCCATCGTAAATGGAATGCTGATTTCACTGCTGAACATCCCGGCCTTCAGAAATTCATGTAATATAGCTATTATGCTTCGCAAGCTTACGATCATGCCATGACAAAACTGAAGCAGGAGCATGCCACTTATGCATCTTAGCAAGCTCTTGTCCCGCTTCCAATCCAATTGTATATATAACCTTTATTTATTTTTGAAATTCGACTGCTGCCATGAAGTGTGTCTATACCTTTGACAATGTTGTCGATGAGCTCCTGCTCATTCATAACCTCACCTCGCAAATCCAAATAAAATCGATCTATTCATCACGTATTTCTTAACCAAACGTTTTTATAATCGATTTTACCCCAAGCGTTTAACGAAATTCCTTGCAGCGTTTGATGATGTCCTACAATCTGCAGGCTATGATATAAGAACAATAAGCTGAAATTTCGTTTGAGCTCCTCTTGTATGCTTATTAAATAACCCATTCTAATATCTGAATTCTCATACCGCAAACAGTTCGAAATTTGTTGATTGATATTCATCTTGTCAACCAGGCCTAGATGGTTCGTAATAAAACTGTTCTTTGACATATACATCTCAATAAGCGAAATATCGGGCTGTTCTCCGAGTACTTCCCCACTAAGGATCATATCCGCTTTCATTATGATTTCGGGATTAGCAAGCTCTTCGAGCGAAAGCTTTACGATTTCCAGTGAAATGCCTAAATGCTTGTATACCCTTTGCAGCCATTTCGAAGTTTGATCATTCGCAGGCATTTCATAAGTATATAACGTAATGGTCTCGCCCTTATATCCTGACTCTTCAAGCAATGTTGCCGCTAGTTGCGTATCATAATCGTTATAGAAAGCCTTATCCGTATCCTCTAAATTAAAGCCGGTTGAAGGCTGGTGCCTAATCCCGCCTAATTCGTGGATCATTTGCTGCCGATCTATTCCGTAGTGCAAAGCCTGGCGGAACTTCATTTGCTGCGTGATGCCTTTTTTCGCTGTATTGATAGTAATAAAAGTGCTGCCTTTCTCCAATTGGGCCAGCGCTGGTCTTAAACTCTCCTTGATTTGCGCTTCAAAATAAACCAGTTGATCTTCACCGTCTGACTGGAGCTGCTCTTGATTTTCCTCATAGTTTGGCCACACCCACATTTCAATGCGATCCAGATGAGGACAACCTTCCAAATAAAACTCATTGGCTTCTGCAACGAGCATAGACTCATTGTTTTTGGTAATCTTGAACGGTCCAGTCCCAATAGGCATGACGGCAAACTGCTCATCAGAACCAGTACCATCGAGCATTTCAGGTACAATGGAATAACGTTCCGTACAAAGGAAATGAAGAAATAGCGCGTTAGGCTCGTTTAGCTCAAAGGTAATGCTGTATTTGCTCGTTTCTTTTATTTCCTTAATCTTGGACGTTAACCACTCCGCAGGCGAGCTTGTGAGCAGTCTTTGAAAAGTAAATGCGACGTCTCTCGAGGTCATTATCTTATCATTGTGAAAACGAACGCCCTTGCGCAAAAAAAACGTCCAGCTCGTTTTCATAACATTGCTTTCCCAGTAATGAGCAAGCTGAGGGTGGAATTTACCATCCTGATTTGAATATCTGACCAATGTATTAAAAACCTGCTCTATCCAATGCGTTTCCATGCGGCGACAGACGAAAGCAGGATCTAAGCGCAAGAGAGGACGATAAAAGGGAAACCTCAGTACATCCTTCTCCTCCATATCCCGCTTCACACCAAACAATTCAGACAACCATGTCATAATTTCGGATTTCACAGCTGGATCCTGAAGCATCTCAAGCATGCTCCAAGCCTCGTTGATCTTCCCTTTCTCGACTAGCCCCTTCGCTTTGCCTAGTACGATATCACGGTATGAAACAAGAAATACGATTTGCGAGAGATTGCCGCGGCCACGACCGGGCAACCATTCGATATAGCTCTTTTCCATCATTTTTGTCAAAAGTATTTGTACATTTCTGCGTGTACAAGACAATATGTCGCAGATCCGTTCCATCGATAAAAAAATAGGCTCGCGTTCTGGGTTTGCGGGAAAAGTGTTTCTTAGCCTGCAATAATATTCTTCCACATCCATCCTAACACCACCTAGGAAACGAAGTCTCAGCAAGCAAGCTTCGCTGCTGTTTTCTCTCTAAGCCTTGTTACTGTAGGCGACAACTTCCTCATAGGATAACTGCCCGCCAAAAATATCTAGCGCACTGCCGATTGTAATATCCAGCTTGCCATTTGAAAGCTCATTAAATTGTTCCATATCCGCAATCGACCTTGCCCCGCCGGCATAGGTTGTCGGAATCGTTACCCAATCA
>NZ_JBFRDK010000178.1:0-12294 GCF_052113545.1 Paenibacillus sp. TAF43_2 | reverse complement strand
GCCATAAAGCCAAGCTCGCCACTTTTGATCTCTTCGATAATGGTACGTTTCTCTGATGCGGAATATTTAATTTTAGACATGAAAATGCTCCCCTCATAGCAACAGGTTTTTTATTATTTCACCTGTCTACTATTTGGGGAGCATATCATTGCTGGCAGCCTATTTTTTATTTGCTATTACTTAAGCTTCTATGGGCTTAATCGCTTCATATACGTAATTCTGTTTGCCGTTTGATGGTGCTTCGCCATAGTTGTAATCAGCTGACACAATCACATCGGAAAAACCTATGTTTTCTAAAATAAGCTTAAACTCTTCGACACCGTACCAACGTAAGGCAAAGCGCTGCAGCTCAGTTTGGATAAGAGCTCCGTTGTGCCATTTTTCATATTTAATATATGAAATCTTATATYGATTGTATAAGTCGGCTTCAACAAGTTTGTCTTCCATGGTAATGATGTCTCCATCCGGCAGGTTGAATGTCGACGTACCGCTATATTGCCCACAACTGAAATTGTTGTCAGGCAGGAACAGGTCAAGTATGATACGTCCGCCTGGCTCAAGATGGGTATACAAATTTTTTAGAGCCAGAAGTGATTCGTCTCGGTTCTCTATTAATAAGAATGAACCGCCTGGGATAATGATGGCTTCATAGCGATGAGGCAAATCAAGCTGTTGTAAATTTGACTCATACAGCTCAGTAACGAGCCCGCGTTCCTCACAGCGTTGACGGCAGGATGCGAGCATTTCCGCTGAATAATCAACACCATCGACTTGCAGCCCTGCTTCTAGAAGCGGAACGAGAACACGACCAGAACCGGCCATTGCTTCGAGAATACGACCCTTGCAATCTTTCAGTCGATCTTGGTAATATTCTAAATCGCCACCGATAGATTGACCTGTTTTCTTGGATAAATCATAGACTACTGTACAAAGTTCTCCGTAATAACTAAACGACATAATTAATTCCCTCCGATAATTAGATGTTTACGGAAGGGATTGTAATGATTATCCCTTACGCACCTTAATAATGAACGTACCGGAATGTAGTTTTTGCATGATAACCACTCGCTTTCTTATAAAGTTATTATAAGTATAGGTAATAGGTAAATAGGGGTCAATATTTCCAGAAAAAAGATATTTCTAAATTCTCATTTACAACGGGTTCATTTATACTATTAATGAATGCTGGTCTATGAGAGGGTGATTATGGAATGCTTGTAAACTGTATGTTTTGCAGAAAACCATTTGATATTAATCACAGTGATCCTCAATATCGAAAGCTCATTGAAAAACAAACGAAGTATTATATTTGTCAGCCTTGTCATTCCAAAACAACAAAAGAAGCAAGTGCTATGAGCGAGATTAAGCCAGAAGGCCTTGATCCCAAAGGGTATGACAAATTAATAACTTAATTGTCTATGCTTTAAGATGACCAGAGCAATGTTACATGATAACTAGTGCTATGTATCTATGATGACATATGTACAGTTTTTATGATGACAAGTGCTCGCCATCATTTCAAAGACGAATTTTGATCTCTCCCTTCGACTTAACGGACATGAGAGACCTTATTCGCCGTAAATCGCCCTTTTTCTCGATCTAACGGACATAGGGTCTCTTATTTCATAATATTCGAAGGTATTTGGGGTCATTTTGGGCAAATAGAGGATCCTATGTCCGTTAGAAAGCAAATTAGCCTTTATTTTGAGAAATAACGGCTTATATGTCCGCTAGGACAGGAGCTAAACCACCCAAACACGAAACCCAAACACGAAACCCAAACCACCCAAACACGAAACCCAAACACAAAGCCCAAACACAAAGCCTCACCACAGAACCTAGCCACAGAACCTAAACAAGGCACACAGTAACGGACATGAGAGACCTTATTTGCCGTAAATCGTCCTTTTTCTCGATCTAATGGACATAGGGTCTCTTATTTCGTGATATTGGAGGGAAATTGGGGTCATTTTGGGCAAATAGAGGATCCTATGTCCGTTAGAAAGCAAATTAGCCTTTATTTTGAAAAATAACGGCTTATATGTCCGTAAGGACGGAAACTAAGCCTAAGTCTAAACGTGAAACCTAAACATAAACCGAAGACGAGACTAAAATCTAACATAAACCCCAACCACACAACCTACAGATGAAACCCAACCACAAACCCCAACAACGAAACCTATCCACGAAACTAAACACGAAACTAAACACGAAACTAAACACGAAACTAAACACGAGACGTAACCACAGAACCAAAACACGATACCCAAACACAAAGCCTAACCACATAACCTAAACAAAGCACAAAGTAACGGACATGAGAGACCTTATTTGTCGTAAATCATCCTTTTTCTCGATCTAACGGACATAGGGTCTCTTATTTCGTGATAATGGAGGGGGATTGGGGTCATTTTGGGCAAATAGAGGATCCTATGTCCGTTAAAAAGCAAATTAGCCTTTATTTTGAGAAATAACGGCTTATATGTCCGTAAGGACGGAACCTAAGCTCGGTCACAGTAATCAACGAGCCACATCTTTTTTATTTATTGAGATGAAGCTTTTTATCCAAATATTTAAGAGCTTTCTCCGTACAAACATCGCTCAGCTCTGCTTTGACGGTAGCTCTTGTCTCTGCTAGATTATCGTGAGCAACAGCCTCTTTACCAAGTGTGGTTTGAAGCCAGTGATCAGAGCTTTCAAAGCACATGCTGCTCCAACCGCCATCGAAGTCAGCTTCCTGCGCCCCGGTAATCACAATGTCAGCAAAGTTTTGAAGATCAACAAGCGCCCGATCGTAGTCTTTCTTCTGCTCTTTAGCGGTCAGCCGGCTTTCCTTACGCAAATTGCGTGAGTCGATATTGCCTGCTTCCTTGATAATATGATAAATATTTTTGGCTTCTTGGGACATAAGACCGCTGCTATAACGTTCCTCAACGCTTTTTCCTTGGGATAACAAGAACGGGATATGAGGAAACAAGTCAACGTGAATAAAGGTTAGTTTGCTTCCAAAAAACTTGCCATATGCCGCATGCTCATCCTTTACGATTTTAACCCGCCATATCCACGGATCGAACTCAGTTTCTGTATGCCAGCTGTCACTAGGAACCACGGCAGTGAGGGACGGATGCTCAGGGATAAGGTCAGAGAATGGAAAAATCTTATATTGACTGACTAGCTTTACGAACTCTGGATAAGTAGTAATGCTCATATATACACTCCTTATAACGTTTACTCCTTTATTCTAGTTTTCTCCTGTCTAATCCTTCCATACATCGACTTATTAAATTTGGTTAAAAAAAGTAACTTTTTTACAGCATCTGGCGTCACTATACATGAGGTTAAAATGGAACAGCTTTTTGCTCATGAAAGGACTGACGAAAAAGTGAAAGGAACATTCGTTTCAGCTGTCATTACAGTGCTTCTTCTTGCTGGTTGTGCAGCCGAAAATGTTGACCCAAAGGCAACAAATGTACAGGAGCAGCAGCTGGTTCAAGCTAAACAAACAGGGTTATTGGATAAGAAGATTAGTCCTTCAATTAACATCACAGATGCGAAAGAAATATCTATTTCCAGAGCAGCTGGTGCCAAGTCCGTTGAGTCAGTGTACACGAATCAAAGGAGGCTGGAGGCTTTTGTCAGCGCTATAAATACGGCAGTACAAATGCAAGGGATTTTAAATATGTCGAAACCGAACTTTACGATTACGGTGAAACAGCCAATCGTGAAAAACACCTTCAACCTTTGGATAAACGATAGTTCTAAACAGGGCGTTATTATGGATGTGAAAGATACACATAAAGGCTATACATTAACAAAGGTAGCGACGAATGAATTACTCCAAATCATTCAAGAGGACTCACAGCTCACTGAGCAGAGTGATTTCGTTATGCCGCTTGCCTATGAGAAGGTTGAAAATGCTCAGAAGGTTGCGAAGGTAGATAACATTCAAATGGAGCAGCTTATTAAAGAACAGAACATTAGTGGCGGAAAAATTAGCATTTATTCGAAGTCGGGTGACGTTGAGCAAGTGTATGGTGCTTTCGAATCCGAAGCTGGTCTTTATGAGCTTGGGGCAGTCGGAGGCATGCATCCACAAAACAATGATGAGCTGCTATCAGTCAAAGAGTTAGAGCTTTATGGCAAGTTGCTTATTCGAATCGATGGTGTTTTTGGGGCAAATGCACCGATACACAATTATTTTGAAATGAAAGATGGAAGCCCCATTCCATTCCTGCTCGTAGACACGGGTCATGCGGAAGAAGTGGATCTAGACGGAGATGGCATCGAAGAAGTGCTCTCAAAGCATGGACTACCGCTGCTCACTTTTGTTTACAAATGGGAGGATGGCGCTTTTAAACTTGGCGAAGTGGAATCGCAACAATAATAAAATTCACAGGAGGTTTTAATGATGAAAAAATGGATAAAAGCAACGACAGCTGCACTAACAATAGCGGGTGTGCTTAGTGCGGGTTCTGCAACGATGGCGGCGTCTGTACCCAAGGCAACCATAAAAATGTTCATTGACGGCAAGCTTCAGGATGATGTGCTGAACGTGAACGGCAGAACAATGGTGCAGCTCACGGCCTTTAATGATCCCGAAAAACTCAAATATTCCTACGAAACGGCTACAAAGACGATTGTAATCCAAAATCCAGCTCGGAAATTGACTGTTCGATTAAAGGACGGACTAAAATCAGCTGATGTAAATGGGAAAAAGGTTCCTCTGGATGCTCCAGTTACCGTAAAGAAAGGACGTACTTACGTTCCAGTTCGTTTTGTTGCGGAAACGCTTGGTGGAACTGTAGGAACCGACAATACAGGGAAACAGATTATTGTAAGAACACCGTCGGGTGAAGAGCGGTTTAAAACGCTGAAAAATGGCGATCTTACAGAAGCGCGAAAGCTTGCGATTCATACTCCTGGAGTTGACAATGGCATGGATATTGCGCCATATGGTGAAGGCTTCACTTTCGTGTATACTTTCCCTCAAGGGGAGGCACTCCGATATACCACGGAATATAGAGGTTTAATCACTTATTATGAAATCAACGATAGCGGTATTTCAGAAAGAAAATGGCAGAAGGATTTGTTGGGGAAAAACGGAGAAGCGGGCAAGGAACCAAAGCCGTTTGGCGATTCCGTCTATTTCTTAGATAACTTCATGGCGGATTGGCTGAATTATGGGACGATTGACAGCAATGGAAAGAAGACGGAACTAGGCTCTATCGATCGTTATACGAATAAAGAATTTGCTAATGTCGTCATTTTACCGATCGAGGGAGAAGTACGAACAGATATTAAATAAGTAAAGAATTCTATAGGGAATTAGAGAGGAATTAACATTGATTAGAAAAATAGACATCACAGATGCTGCCATAGCAAAGGAAGTATTGCGTATACAGCTTCCATCCTATAGGGTGGAAGCAGAGCTCATTGATTTTTATGAGATACCGCCATTAAAAGACACCGTAGATACGCTGCGTAATTGCGGGGAGATCTTCTATGGTTATTATATTAATAATGAACTGTGCGGAGCCATCGCCATCATGATTGATAATAACATCATAGACATTCATCGGCTCATTATCCACCCTGACCATTTTAGAAAAGGAATCGCGAAGCAGCTGCTTCAACACATCGAAAGCGTTGGAGTCAGCGGAAATGTGATCGTCGTATCAACGGGATCTAAAAACGCCCCTGCGGTTAACCTTTACAAGCAAAGCGGATATGTTGAAACGGGATTTATTGAAGTGGAAGAACGGCTATCGCTCACCTCCTTTCAAAAAATATTAAATTAAAGCACCTCTCACACGTACTGAAGGAGTTTGATGATTTGTATCAGTTAGCCAAGGAGCTTAGCGGTTCTCAAGAGATTACCGTCTATGAAGCCAATCAATTATTTGGGGAGATCGGAAAATATCGCTACTTGCAGTTCTCCGATCATGCGATTCAAGGGGCGATAGATTTGAAGGAGCCGAAGCGAGTCGTCATGGAGTATCCGCGTGCGATCATGCATCTGATGGAAAATAACGATCAATCGTTCGAAAATGTTTTTATGATTGGTCATGGAATTGGAACCATCGCCGGACACTATTCCGATAAACGATTTGTGATAGCGGAAATCAATGAGAAGGTAGTTGAGCTGAGCAGAACTTATTTTAACTATAGCGAGGACAATGTTGTAATTGGAGATGGGCGGCAGATCCTTGAGAATCAGGTGTCCGGCGGCTTCGATTATATTATTTTGGACGCCTTCACGAAAAAGGGGACTCCGCATCATTTAACGACAATGGAATTTTTTGAGTTAACGAAAGAGAAGCTGAACGCAAGCGGTTCGATTATTATGAATCTCTTCGGAAAAGTCAAAAACGATAAACTAATTAATTCAATTTATTCAACGCTGAAAGAGATCTATCCGTATACGAAAGCCTTCTCTCTGCCTGCAGAAGATCTAGCCGATACTCGTAATATGATCATCGTAGGCAGTAACAAAACGCTCAGCTTTCAATCACGGGAAATGGCTGGTTTCCTCGAAATAGAATTAGAAGAAGGGCATCGCATGGCGGACAAACGAAAAGGATGAACCGACTATACGGATCATTTGTTGTCACGTATGATTTTTCGATATTCGCGCGGCGTCATGCCGACAATTCGTTTGAAATGGGTGAGGAATGCATCGATATTTTTGCAGCCGACCTCTTCCGCAATGCTGCTAATTTTTAGCTGGGAGTTCCTAAGGAGCTCGCAGCTTTTTTTTATGCGCAGATGCTGCAGGTAATGCAGGAAGGTTTGTCCGGTATGCTGCTTGAACACGCGGCTGAAATGCCGTTCGCTCCACTCGCAGCGATTTGCAAGCTGGCTGATTGTTACATTCTCATGAGCGTGCTGCTCAAGGTAGTTCAGCACATGATGGAAGCGGGCGGAAGAACTCTCTTCTAATAACAGCTCCTTAGCGTCCTTCATTAATCGATAGACGGATAGAAACAGCTGCACTAGCAGCGTTAGCAAATAAGCCGATGATCCACTCCGCGGGAGCTCATATTCACGCAGCAGGCTGCGAAATAAATCTTCGATAACACTATCCGAGTCGAACAAGGAGTGGAAAGTGGATGCATCATTAAAACAGGTTTCCAGAAAATCAACGATCTCCTGATCGCCAATCCAGTCTTTCTGAGATTGAAGGAGCGAGGGCATGAAGACGCAATTATATACAATTAATGGCGAGCTGTTGCGTGAAGGTGTTGAAGGACGAAAGACATGCGGAATGCCAGGCGGCAAAATAAATAACATCCCTTTATAAACGGGGACGACGTCATCCCCTATATGATGAAAGCCCTTGCCTTCAGCTACATAAGCAAGCTCAATGAAAACATGATTGTGCAGCGGCAGATCAAAGTCTTCCTCGGCGCGGTTTACGAAGATGAATTTACTCTTTTGAAAATATTGCTCGCTCTCGTAAAGCAGCGTATGCTTGCTTGTCATCAGCTTTCATTCCTTTCATCAGATGTCGTTTTTCAGGGAATAAATGTCCGAAACAGGGGTAATTGAGTAGCATGATTTTACTATAATTAGAGGTAGAATGCACGTGCAAACATACGATGACTCGCTTAGAAGGGGCGGAATAACATGATGGATTGGGATTGGAAGGCGAATTGGATTTGGGGCGGAGAAGCTGAAAGCCCTCGCAATGAATGGCGCTGCTTCAAAAAGAGCTTTGACGTTGCACCATCATCGGATGATTATGACCAAAATACTCAAACAACACTGCGAATTAGTGCGGATTCTCGCTATGTTCTTTATATTAATGGCAAGCAGATAGGACGCGGCCCTGTACGCTCTTGGACTGTTGAGCAATTTTATGATGTGTACGATATTGGCCATCTGCTGGTACCTGGGCAATCGAATACGATTGCGGTGCTCGTGCATCATTTTGGCGTATCGACCTTTTACTATTTAAGAGGCCGCGGCGGGCTGCTTGTGCAGTTGGATAGGAGCAGTGAAGAGGGAACGCAAACGCTGCTTGAATCAGATGATACTTGGAGCACAGCTATTCATGAAGGCTATCATACACGTACGCCTCGAATGTCTTGTCAGCAAGGCTATTCAGAGTATGTTGATGCTGGTTCGTGGGACAGCGATTGGACTACAGCTAAAGGTAGTGGTGATGCTTGGGAGAAAGCAGCGTTACTAGGCGTTGTTGGCACTGGACCGTGGAAGACGCTAATAGAGCGGGACATTCCGCTGTTAGCAGAGTACCCTGTGTATCCATCCCGCATTTTATCTCTAAGCAGCGTTAAGTCCTTCAGCTTCTCTACGTCCATTGATATGCGCAACCAAATGGTTGAGGGCAGTGAGGACCATGCAAATGTTGTCGGCTTCACGGGTTATGCGGCTACCATTCTCTCTGTCCAAGAAGACGCGGATATAATACTCGGGTTCCCATTTGCGAGTGAGTGCGTAAGAGCAGTTTCAATTAATGGGGTGAAGCTGGATTCGGATCAGTTCACGGGAGTGCTCCCTGAACGCTATGCGGAAGTGACAATTCAAAAAGGCGAACATTTACTCTTAATTGATGTGAGTGGAAGCATGCATACAGGTCAGCTGCACCTGGGCATCTACAGTGAAGTTCCGATTGAGGTTCGATCACCGTTAGTTTCTGAGCAACAGTCAGCAGGTGCATCAGCTTTTATTAGCATTGGTCCTTTTGACAGTACCGTATATTTGGATCATCAGGAATCGAGACAGATTGATTTTGAGGATGCGTATTATAAGCAAGTAATAGATAAGGTTTCTTCCGTTCAAGATTTGGATGCGTATTCTCCATATATTCGTTCTATCGATGATAGTCTCGTAAGTGAAGTGGATGTATTCGGTCTCTCTGTGTGGAAGAAGGAAAGCACTCCGCATGTTATTCCGGTGGCTTTGCAAAATCTTGTTATTCCGAACGCATCGCCGGGAGTTATTCCGATGTATCCAGGTCTAGATACAGAAATTATTATTGATTTCGGCAAGGAGCTTACGGGTTATCTGTCATTTGAGGTTGAGGCAGAAGCGGGTGCTATTTTAGACTTTTACGGATTTGAGTATATGACAGAGGATTATCGCCAAGATACGTTTGGACTGGACAATACTGTGCGCTATGTATGTAAAGAAGGAAGACAGATTCATGTCTCTCCAATTCGCAGAGGCCTGCGGTACTTGATGCTGACTGTCCGAAATGCGAATACGCCGGTCAAAATACAAAATGTTCATTATATAGCAAGCCATTATCCAGTAGCAGAGATCGGTAGATTCCAAAGCTCAGATCCTTTATTGAATGACATATGGGAGATCAGCCGCCACACGACGAAGCTATGCATGGAAGATACCTTTGTGGATTGCCCAGCCTATGAGCAAGTTTTCTGGGTGGGGGATAGCCGCAATGAAGCGCTGGTCAGCAACTACTTATTCGGCGTAAATGATATGGTAAAACGATGCTTGCGTCTTGTACCGGGATCGAAGGATCAAACGCCTTTATACGCAGATCAGGTTCCGAGCGGTTGGAGCAGCGTTATTCCGAACTGGACTTTTTTCTGGGCTATAGCATGCCGTGAATATGTAGAGCAAACAGCGGATCTTCATTTTGCCCAAGAGATGTATCCGCATATCCGTTTTACGTTAGATCATTATTTGAAGGAAATCAATGAGGATGGCTTGCTGGCAATTAAGGGCTGGAACCTACTGGATTGGTCGCCGATTGATCAGCCTAACGATGGCATTGTCACACATCAGAACTGCTTCCTAGTGAAGACGCTGCGAGTTGCCTCTGAGATGGCTGGTTTCTCCGGTGATGAGGAAGGGCGCTCACGTTTTGCGGCAGCAGCCGATGATCTTCAAGCGGCAATTAATCAGCATTTGTGGTCCGAGGAACAGTCTGCCTACTTGGATTGTATCCATGTGGATGGACGCAGATCAGACATCTTCTCCGTGCAAACACAGGTGGTCGCTTATTTGACAGGTGTTGCGCAAGGAGAACGTAGAAGCATTATGGAGAAGTATTTGCTGGAATCGCCTTCCCATTTTGTTCAAATCGGCAGTCCATTCATGTCTTTCTTCTATTATGAAGCATTGTCGGCATCGGGACAGTATTCTACGATTGTTGAGGACATCCGTCGCAATTACGGGCAAATGATCGAGCATGACGCGACAACCTGCTGGGAGATGTATCCGAACTTCTCGGAAAATAGAGCGAATCCGAATATGCTGACTAGAAGTCATTGTCATGCTTGGTCGGCAGCGCCAGCTTATTTCCTTGGACGCGAGGTGCTTGGCATTCGCAGTACAGCAATGGGCTGGACGGAGGTCGAAATTAGTCCTAATCCTTGTGGTCTTACATGGGCGAAGGGAAGCGTTCCTCTCTCCGATGCAGGGCAAATCGATGTATCGTGGAAAGTGATCGATGAGAAAATCATTGAGGTTTCCATTCAATCCCCGGCATCGGTAAAAGTGAATGTTAAAATACCAGAAGGATACGAAGGTATCGTTCGGGAGAAAAAAATCTTTTAGCAGAAGTATCGGTTGAATTACGCTCAATGGAATGAAGATGCAAAAAAGCTCTCGCTGTCAGTAGACAGTTGAGAGCTTTTTTATAGGAGCGGTGAAATGCATTTGAATTATTTTAGTATAGATCGAACATGTTGACTTCATAGCCTTGTATCTTCAAATATGTAAACATCTGCGCCCGATGATGCTGAATATGGGTCGTAATCTCAATCAGCCATTTTGCCTGTACCGAGCCGTGTTCTAGATAAAATGGTTTTGTTTTCTTGTGCAGAAAATCCTCATCCGGAAGACTTTCCATATAAGCTCTGACTTCATGCAAACCAGTCGTGAGCCAAGCAATTAGTTTCTCGTGGTCTTGATCGGCAGCTATTTCCGCTTCAAGCTTGCGGATGACGGTTTCATCGTTCTCTTGAAGAATGAGCAGATCAACCGAAGGAATAGATACGATATGTTGGACAAGCTCCAGCAGCGTCCTCATATTGTCATGCGGTCTGTATGACCAATGATCGGTTGAGATTTTGCGAATCAAATTGGAAGAGGTTTTCGCGATATGCTCCAATTCCTCCAGCAGTAATCCTTTTACTTCATTAATAGGCTGAGATTGCATTGCCTTCACTCCATTCTTCTTAATTATAGTATTGTTGTCACCCTTAGTGGGCTTAATACTGATTGTAGCTTATAATAGTGACAGTAGTTGTCATAATTAAGAAATGAATGGAGAATCAATATGTCAAAATCGAAACGGCTCATTGAATTGATGATGACTGTTAATAGAAAACGTAAGTTTACTGTCAAAGAACTCGCGGTTGAGTTTGAAGTGTCGACAAGAACGATATTGAGGGATTTGCAAGAGCTGAGTGAGCTGGGCGTTCCGTTGTATTCGGAGGTAGGGCCGCATGGCGGGTATCAGGTATTAAAAGAAAGGATATTGCCACCGATCGCATTTACGGAAGAAGAGGCTGTTGCAATATTTTTTGCCAGCCATGCTTTGAGGCACTATTTATATCTTCCCTTTGAACCTGAATCATCCTCGGCACTCAGCAAGTTCTATTATTACATGCCTGGTGATGTGCGGGATCGTATTGATCAAATGAAAAATCGTGTTGATTTTTTCACGCCTGCTCGGCAAATGAAATCCCCTTATTTATCGATCTTGCTTGAAGGGGCTATTCACCAAAAAGTGTTGGTTATCGAATATGAATCACGAGAAGGTCAGTCAAGCCGTCAAATACAACCGATTGGCATATATGCAAGCAACGGATTATGGTACTGTTCCGCTTACTGTTTTCTGCGTTCTGAATTGCGGTTATTCCGTTGTGATCGAATTCACTCCGCCGTAGAGGATACATCTGATTTGGAAGCGCTGGATTTGCGGCATGTAAACCTTGGGAATAGCGATGAGGTTTTTCAGACGCAGGAGACATATGTTAATCTTTATGTTGAATTAAGCAGAGAAGGCTTGCAGCGCTGCGAGTCTGAGCTATGGCCGCTGCCCAAGCTGAATATTCGCGAAGATGGTACAGGCTGGATAGATGGCGATATTCGAAAGGTTGATCTTTCGTTTTATTCGAAGTTTTTTTTGGGTTTAGGTAATGAAGCAACAGTTAAGGAACCGGTTGAACTAATAGATCGCATGAAAAAGATATTAATTGAAGTCATGGCTAAATATGCATGAAGTTAAAGGATAAACAACAAAATAAAATTAATTTCAAAAAACACTTGCATTAGTAGGCGAGTACATGGTATATTCTT
>NZ_JBFRDK010000177.1:0-12406 GCF_052113545.1 Paenibacillus sp. TAF43_2 | reverse complement strand
GCGTAGCACTAATCGCAAAGGTTGTCTCAATATAGCTCCTAATCCCAACAGGACCAAAAAGCTGTACAGGTGTGATCCCGCCATCGAAAGAGCGACTGCTGAGCAAGCCAGGCAGCCCATAAATGTGATCACCGTGCAGATGTGTAATAAATATGTATTCAATCTTATTCAGTTTAAGCGATGTTCTCATAAGCTGATGCTGCGTTGCCTCTCCAGCATCGAATAACAGCAAACTGCACGTTGGCTCAGGAAGCTGCAGCGCCACGGCTGTTACATTGCGATACTTCGAAGGTCTTCCTGCCCCCGTTCCCAAAAACCACATATTCATATTATTATCCACCTCACTCTCAGCCCTGCGGCCTCGACTTCTGGAATTGAAACGAAGAGCCCTCTTAAGCTCGTCATTACGAACGCTCAAGGGCTCTTTGTTATTATACGCTATAGTTTCTCAACATTAAAATATTGTGCTTCTGGATGAGCGAATACCATTGCAGATACGGATGCCTCTGGCTCCATCATGCAGCCTTCAGTCAATTCGACGCCAATATCTTGGGGTCTCATTAAATCGAACAATGGCTCCTGATCCTCAAGGTTTGGACATGCCGGGTATCCGAACGATACACGAATGCCTTGATAACGAGCGCCATGACGCTGCTTCATCGTCATCTCCGCAGGATCTGGATAACCACAGATATCACGCATAATATGGTGGACACGCTCTGCCATTCCTTCTGCAACCTCAAGAGCTACGGACTGAAGTGCATGCGAGCGCAAATAATCGCCGTTATCCTTCCATTCATTCGCAATTTCACGAATGCCGTGTCCAGCGGTTACGACTAGGAAACCAACATAATCCATAACGCCGCTATCCACTGATTTCAAGAAGTCAGATAAGCATAGGTAAGGCTCCACCTGTTGACGTGGGAATGTAAACCGCTTAATTTCCTGACGCGGGTCCACTGGGTTGTAAATAATTATATCATTGCCTGAGGACTGCGCTGGGAAGAAACGGTACATACCATGGGTTTTTATAATGCCATCGGTCGTTCCTTTTTGCAATATTTCATCAACAGTTGCTTTAAGCTGCACTGCTTTTTCATTGCCATCCTTCAATAATTGATCAACATTGCCTTTTAGTCCGAGGTGATGACCAAGCAGCATCTGCATGTTGACATAAGGTATGACATGAGGAAGCGGTACATCACGCAGAATATGGCGATCCAAATCCGGCGGCGTAAATACAGGCGCATCCGGTGAGATTTTGGAACGAACAGCCCGCGTCAATTGCGGCAATGGTTTCTTCTCTTCTTCGTATACTCCGCCAGACGCTTTAAAAGCGGCCATTTCATCTTCAAGCCGTGATCGATGTTCAGGGTCCATCAGCTTGTTGGCGATATCAAGACCGTCCATTGCGTCCTTTGCGTAAAGAACAAGTCCATCATATTCCGGGCCAATTCTCGTTTTCGTAAATTTACGTGTAAGCGCCGCGCCGCCAACAAGAATCGGTGCATCAATGCCTGCTGTACGCAAATCCTGCGCTGTAATAACCATTTGCTGTGCGGATTTTACGAGCAAACCAGACAAACCGATAGCATCGGCCTTCTCATTGCGATAAGCTTCAATTAATTGCTCCGGCGGTACCTTAATGCCTAAATTTATAATTTTGTAACCGTTGTTTGATAAAATAATTTCGACTAGGTTTTTTCCGATGTCATGAACATCGCCTTTTACGGTAGCCAAAATAATTTTACCTTTGACGGAGGATTCATTTTTTTCCATAAATGATTCAAGGTAAGTTACCGAAGCTTTCATTACCTCAGCGCTTTGAAGCACCTCTGCAACGATGAGCTCATTGCCATTGAACAAACGGCCAACTTCCTCCATCCCGCGCATTAGCGGCCCGTTGATGACTTCCATCGCCGTATATTTCTTCAGCGCCTCATCCAGATCCGGGATAAGCCCCTCTTTTGTACCTTCGACTACGTATGAGCCTAAACGTTCCTCAAGCGAGAGATTCGAAATTTTTTCTTTCTTCTCTACCTTCTTGTCACGGAATGCGGCAACGAACGCAGCAAGCGTCTCGTCCGTCGTGTTATAAATTAGCTCTTCAGCCAGTTGACGCTCTTCATCAGGGATCGATGCATAACGCTCCAGCTTCTCTGTATTAACAATGGCGTAGTCTAGCCCTGCTTTTGTCGCATGGTACAAGTACACCGAGTTGAGTACTTCCCTACCTGAATCTGGCAAACCGAAGGAAATGTTGCTCAGACCCAAGATCGTTTTGGCACGCGGGAACTTCTCCTTGATCATCCGAATTCCTTCCAGCGTCTCAACAGCTGAACCGATATATTGCGGATCACCCGAGCCAACAGGGAACATATTTGGATCAAAAATAATATCTTCCGGATTCATCTTATATTTCTGAGTTAGAAGATTGTAGGAACGTTCCGCAACTTCCATCTTCGCTTCACGCGTTACCGCTTGGCCGCGTTCATCGATTAGAATCATAACAACTGCTGCTCCATAACGATGGATTAATGGCAAAATCTTCTCAAACTTGGATTCTCCATCCTCCAAGTTAATGGAGTTAATAATCGCTTTACCTTGCGAATATTTCAGACCCAGCTCAATAATATGATCATAAGTAGAATCCAGCATAAGCGGTGCTTTTATTTTCTTTACGACTTGCGGCAAAAATTGATGTACCGCATACGCTTCATCAATATCGGTATCCTGCAGGTTGATGTCGATGACATGGGCGCCGCCCTTCACCTGTGCACGTGCAATTTCAGAAGCCTCATCAAACTTCTCTTCCTTAAGTAGACGTTTAAACTTCCGCGAACCGGATATGTTTGTTCGTTCCCCGATCATGATCGGGCGGTTTTCCGGTTCAATAAATACCGTCTCAATACCTGAAACCGCATCTGGATGCTCGCCCATCTTCGTGCGCGGAGCAAACTTCGCCATGGTTTCAGCCATTACTCGTATATGGTCAGGAGTTGTTCCGCAGCAGCCTCCGGCAATATTCAACCAGCCCTGTTCAGCGAATGCTGACATTTTCTTAGCCAGCGACTCTGGTGATTCGTGGTAATGCCCGTTCTCATCCGGCAAGCCTGCATTTGGATAACAGCTAATTGCAGCGTTTGCGATTTCACTCAGTGTCCGCAGGTGATCCCGCATAAACTCAGGGCCTGTCGCACAGTTGAGTCCGATGGAAATCGGCTTCAAATGCTCTAACGAAATGTAGAACGATTCGATGGTTTGACCAGCGAGCGTCGTTCCCATCGGCTCAATCGTACCCGAAATCATAATCGGCAGCTCTTTGCCAAGTTTGTCAAAGGCGTTGCGAATACCGATGCTGCCTGCTTTGACATTAAGCGTATCCTGTGAGGTTTCAAGCAATAATGCATCCACATCAGCTTCGATTAAAGCAAGCGCTTGCTCATAATAGCTCTCGACGAGCTCATCGAAAGTTACCCCTCCGGTTACGGACAAGGTTTTCGTCGTTGGTCCAAGCGCGCCAGCAACGTAACGAGGCTTGTCTGGCGTGCTGTACTTATCACATGCATCACGCGCTAATTTTGCAGCTGCTAGATTGATCTCTCTCGCTTTTTCAGGAATATCATAATCATCGAGTACAACGCTCGTCGCACCAAATGTATTGGTTTCCAAAATATCTGCGCCAGCCTCAAGGTACTGCTCATGAATAGACTGTATAACGTCAGGACGTGTCAGTACGAGTATTTCATTACAACCGTCCAGTTCCGCTCCACCAAAATCATCTTCAGTTAATCCAGCTTGTTGAATCATCGTGCCCATCGCGCCGTCCAAAATAAGTATGCGCTCCTGAAGCATTTGTTGTATGGTCGGTTTTGACAAAATACTACACCCTTCCCAAAAATCATTAACACATAGTTTATCAGAATACCTGTGTGGTGAAAAGGTAATCCATCGACAATCCATTTGATTTGTTTTATAATCATTATATCATTTAATCTCTATAGGAAAAGAGGGAATGTTCATGGCTGAAATTAGAATTCGCAATACTGAAGAACGGATTCAAGGGGAAGAGGCTGTTCGTGCATTTCTAGAACAGCAAGAGGTGCTTTACGAGCATTGGAATCCAAGCAAGCTAGCAGAAGATTTACAGCAAAAATTCGTTCTCTCCGATGAAGAGAAACAGCAAATTTTAGCGACATATGACGAAGAAATTAAAGATTTGGCACAGCGTCGTGGATATCAAACTTGGGATATTATCGCTTTGTCCGATGCTACGCCTAACTTAGACGAGCTGCTCAAAAAGTTTGAAAATGTACACACGCATACAGAAGATGAAGTTCGTGCGATTACAGCAGGGCGCGGCATCTTTATTATAAAAGGTACTGATGATGTTGGTTATTTCGACGTTGAGCTTGAAGCTGGCGATGTCATTTCCGTTCCGGAATACAAACCACATTTCTTCACGCTAATGGATAACCGCCAAATCGTAGCCGTTCGTCTCTTCATTGAAACAGAAGGCTGGATCGCTCATCCGTTTGCTGACGACAAGTTCGCTGCTAATCAGGCCTAATATTAAATCAAAAATAATGCAAGCCCCTCTTCAGCAGCACAAGCTGTCCGCGAGGGGCTTTTTTGTTGCAAGGTTAAACTTCAAGCAAAGGAARAAGCTCTTCCAAATGTTTAATTTCATATGATGGGACAATCTCGTCATTGCGAACAACGCCGTGACGGTTAATCCAAACTGATGTCATACCAATCGTATTTGCACCAAGAATATCCGTTGTCAGCTTATCTCCAACCATGATCCCATGATCCGTCTCTACGCCAAGACGCTCAAGCGCATGCTTGAATATCGATGCAGCCGGCTTTCCTTCTCCAAATTCACCCGAAATTATAATATGATCGAAGTATGGCACTAGTTCCGGTACGCCTGCAAGCTTCTCACGCTGTAAATCAGGTGAGCCGTTTGTAAGCAAAAGCAGCTTGTATTTTCCTTTGAGCGCGTCTAGTACGCGGAATGTTTCTTCATATACGATAGGACGCAAGCGGCGCTCAGCCGGGAATTGCTCAGCCAGTTTCGCACCTAGCTCCTCGTTATCAACGCCAAGTGCTTTCAAGCCTTGTGTCCAAGCTGCTTTCCGATAACCCGGAGCAAGTGACTCAAGCTTGCGGAATTCCTCCTGTTCACCTTCAAGAAACGGTGCCCAGAGTCCTTCGAAAGGATTGATCCCGATCATCTTGGTGAACGAGAACGTTTCATAGGATTCGTAGAGAGCTCTTGCCTCACGGCGAACGGATTCTTCAAGCTCGCTCGGATCAACTCCGCATTCTGCTGCTGCCGCTTGGCATGTAGCTTCAAAAGCTTCCTTAACGCTGCGGTCATCCCACAGCAATGTGTCATCCAGATCAAATAATACTGCTTGTTTAGCCATCGTTGTTCGAACTCTCCTGCCTATTTATTTTTGCTGAAAAGCGATTCCATTAGCATTTGCAAATAATTTCAGCTTCTCTCCAATTTCATCGGTTGGAAAACGGTTCGTCAATTTAGAGAACACCCAGTTTCCGCCTTTTTGCATCTCCACGACCACATAACCTTTTTGCACGCTGAAGCCTTTGATCGATGCTGCTGGAATACGCTTGTCTCCCGTTAGACGACGTGATTGAATGTAGTCTTTGCCGATCGTAATATACGGTCTGCGGAAAAAGAACAAAGCCGCGAGCAAAATGTAGCATCCTACCGTAATCCAAAACATCGTATCCATTTTAAATGTAGAGGAGCTGGACATCAAAATAACGTACATCCCGATAAACAAAATCAAAAGAATTGGCGCAATAAAATTGCGGCCAACGATTTTTTCTGATTTTTCTGCATTAAAAACGATTTGACCATTTCCTTGCTTCTTGCGCTGCTTATTTACGACATTCATATTTTTGCGCACTTTGCGCTCCCAGGAACGTGACAAACAAATTCTCCTCCTAATTAAATACCTTATTCAAACGGTCTGCGAAACTTTTCTATAAAACGATTAGGGTAATCTTCCGGAAGCGCGCTTATTTGCTCCAAACGGTTCCAAACCTCGCTAGGCATTTCCCAGCCGATGGCGCCAATATTATCTTCAAATTGCTCCAGCTTGCTCGCACCAAAAATCGGTGAAGTAATGCCTTCTCGCTGAATGAGCCATCTTAAAGCTACCTGTGCAGGTGATTTATCCAGCTCTTTCGCTGCTTCCAGCAATGCGTCGAGAATTTCAAAATTTTTATCATTAGACCGCAGATTCCACGCGCTCTCGCCTACTTTGGAAGTTAGACGCCCTTCCTTTGGCTCTTCCCTTGTATAGCGTCCAGTTAGAAAACCGCCGCCAATCGGGGCCCAAGGAATAATTCCGACTTTCTCCTCTAAACAAAGCGACAGCATTTCACGATCCATCTGTCTGCTCACTAAGCTGTATTGAGGCTGAATCGATACAAAACGCACATATCTGCTAGCATCGCTATACGCTAGTGATTTCATCAGCTGCCAAGCAAAAAAATTGGAACATCCTATGTAACGAACTTTACCGGAAGTAACGAGGTCATCCAGTGTGCGCAGCGTTTCCTCTATCGGAGTCGCATGATCCCATACATGCACTTGATACAGATCGATATAATCAGTCTGTAGCCGCTTAAGACTAGCTTCTACACCGTCCATAATATGTTTGCGAGACAAGCCTACTCCGTTAATATTGCTCGATGTTGTCATTCGCACTTTTGTAGCAAGAACGATGTCAGATCGTTTGTTTTTGATCGCTTTGCCGACGATTTCCTCGGAACGACCGCTCACATAAACGTCGGCCGTATCGAGAAAATTGCCTCCACGATCAACAAAACGATCGATCATCTCGATCGAATCTTCCTCACTTGTCGTATTGCCGAATGTCATGGTGCCTAAACAAAGCTCAGAAACAGCTAGTCCACTTTTGCCTAATAGTTTGAAATTCATCTAATCACCCCATCTTGGATATTAAATGATTACACAGTACATTCATTAGTGCTTAACATTATCTTTGTCATCAACGATTTCGATTTTATCTAGCTGTTGACGGAAATTGCTTTTGAAAACAGTCAAGTATTGCTTGCGAAGCTCTTCTCTCTCAACCGTTTCCTCATCGGATAAACCTTCCGATTTATTTTTACGAGCCAGCTCGTTAATACGTTCTATAATTTTATCGAATTCCATTACTTGCTCTACTCCTCTCATGATGAAAAAAACTCTACTCTCTACTTTTACATTTCCACCAATCAGTTGTCAAGGCAACAGAGCTCRTCTCGAATAAAGTAACGACAGACAGCAGCATTCGTTATTGCAAAACAACTTGATCGCCTGGCTTCAATCCTTCAAGCACTTCTGTTTGTTCTGGCGTTTCGAGGCCAATCTTTATTTCCTTACGCTCATATTGACCATTGCCTGTATCGAGCATCACGAAATGTTTATCTTTCTCGCGAATAATCGCAATCGATGGCACTGATATTGCATTTTCTTTGCGTTCAGTTTCAATAGCACCGCTGAGGCTAAGGCCGGCAATCAAATACTCGTTAGGCTCAAGCACGATTACGACTTCAAATTGTGCGGCTTGATTTAAATTGTTTTGATCCGTTCCCGTTTTTGCAAACTTAGAAACTTTAAGCACTTTGCCTGAAAGATTCAGCTCTTTCATCGCATTCATCTTCACCTTGACCGGCATGCCCGCTTTAATTCGAAACACATCCTGTTCGCCCACTAAGGCGATAAATTGCAATTTGTTCAAGTCAACGACTTTGCCGATATAGTCATTGACGGTCAATGCCCGTGGCCGTTTGTTAGGATTATCGAATAAAAAGATTCCCGTTGCTGGTGAACGAAAGCTGGATTCATTAAGCATTTTTTTCTTTTGCTGCAGCTCCTTAGCTTGAATGCTCGCTGTTACTTCATTAACATCCTTGGATAAACGTGTGATTTCTCTTTCAACGAGCACTTTTTTTCGCGCCTCTTCCGTTGACTCCATTGCCGCTGATTCGTCATTCAATTGATTGAGGTAATCGTTTAACTCAGCCTCAAGCTTGCCTTTTCGCAGAACTGCCTCCATTTGTAAAATATCGTTTTGTACTGCCGTCTGATCCAGGTTAAACAATATATCACCCTTTTTCACCTGCTGCCCGTCTTCTACCGCCCACTGTTTAACCTCGGAGCCATAAGGTGCATAGATGAGTGTTTCCTGCTCATACAATGACTTTCCCTTTACTTCAACCGTATTAACTATCGTTTCGTTCGTCACTTGGAATGTAATTGGCTGAGAATCAGAAACGAATTCTGTTTGCCTAGGAGGATTGCCTATCTTGTATAGTCCAAAACTTATCCCAATAATAATAATACCGATTATTCCCCACTTTATTTTTCTTTTCATATGTAAGCTCCTTCTTCAACCATAAATTAATCGCGTCTAATCGCTGTTAAAGCATCCGTACGTGAAGCGCTTATTGCTGGATAAATACCCGATAGTATACCTGTTGCAAGCGCAAAAGCCATCCCTATTGGAATCGTTATAAATGGAATGAAAATAATGACAGAGTCCGTCTCGCCGGATAAGTTATAAATGAGGGCATTTATACCCCATACAATCCAATAGGAGAAAAGTACACCTAACAATCCACCAAGCAATCCGAGCAGTGCTGCCTCAATGATGAACATGTTGCGGATTTGAGCCAAATTCGCACCAAGCACCTTCATAATCCCAATTTGTCTACGTCTTTGATAGGTAGACATCGTCATCGCTACTACGATCGATATCGAAGCTATGATTAGAATAAACACACCAATACCAAGTGCCGCAGCTTTAATGATTTTAAATTCATTTGCGAGCTGTTCCTTCTGCTGTAGATTTGTTCGCGTAGTAACGACTAGTTTCTGCAGCTGCTTCTCTACTTGTTCAATCTTTGCTTGGTTATCTACTTTTACAATAATAGAGTTATAAGCTTCCTGCTCATCACTCCCTAGCTTCAACTCTTTCTTCAGGAGCTCCGCTGTCTCTAATGAGACATAACCTTTTTTGTCATACATCGACTGCTCATCACTGACCCCTGCTGGCTTCTTGAGCACGCCTATTACACGAAGAGGTCCGCTCAACACGACTTGGCCATCAGGTGAATAGGAGCGAAGCTGTATTTGCTTCTGATATAAAGCCCCTGGCACACGATTTAACTTCTCAAATTGCTGATAAACCGTTTCATCATAGGGATTGGCATCGATTTGCTCTCGAATTTTACGTTTCGACTCTTCATCAA
The DNA here is from genome assembly GCF_052113545.1 of Paenibacillus sp. TAF43_2. Classification (NCBI taxonomy): domain Bacteria; kingdom Bacillati; phylum Bacillota; class Bacilli; order Caryophanales; family Paenibacillaceae; genus Paenibacillus; species Paenibacillus sp. TAF43_2. Next base: position 3,109 of record NZ_JBFRDK010000177.1, on the reverse strand, counting down.
TAAATCCCATTGTCGCTCCATAGTTAAGAACGATGGTACCTAATACATTCGTTGCTTCTCCTTGATTGATGTCATTTCCAAAAGCGGAAAGCATCTCAATATCTGTACCTATAATTTCAGTTTGAATTTGTGAAGTAAGACCATCTAACGTCATCGTCTCCATATAGTTAAGCTGTTGATATGGTGATGCCGCTTTGACATGTTCGATTTGTCTCATGATGTCAAGCTTTTGCTTAGTTAACTTGCCTTTCTGCAAAGAATCTTCATCAGCTGTGGATGCTCCGCCGCCAGCGTATGCTCCTGTACTCGCTGTTACCGTTATTTCATCCATCTTCAAGTAACTATTCATTTGTTTCTCAATGTAAACTTGAGCAGATTCACCGATACTAAGTGCAATTATAATTGCAGCACATCCAATAGAAATACCCGCAGCGCATAATGCCGTAACTACCTTCCTGCGCCTTACCTGATCCCATGATAATCTTGTAATATCACTAATTCTCAATTTGAATTCCCCCCGCAAGCATACTTTCTCGTGCGGCTTCCTGATCCGTTACGAGATAACCATCTCGCAGCGTGATAATTTTTTCTGTTTGTGCTGCTACCTCACGTTCATGGGTTACGATAATAAATGTAGTATCCATCGTTTTATTCAACTGCTTCAAAATCATAATAATTTCTTCCTCTGTTTTGGTATCCAAATTACCGGTAGGCTCGTCCGCAAAAATAACCGATGGCTCTGTTATCAATGATCTTGCAATACTGACACGCTGTTGTTGTCCTCCCGAGAGCTGAGATGGGAATAATTCTGCTTTATCAGGAATTCCTACCTGCTCTAATAACGAAAGAGCTTTTTTCTTCCGTATTGAAGGATGCATCGATTGAAATACTAGCGGAAGCTCCACATTTTCCCTAACCGTCAAGTTGGCTATCAACTCATACGCTTGAAAAATAAATCCGATATGCTTCCGTCTAAACTCTGCCAATCGGTTTTCATTCATCGTTACAATATTATGGTCCGCAATAAAGATTTGGCCTTCTGTAGGCTTCATTAAGCCAGCCATTAAGTTCAGTAATGTAGATTTACCGGAACCGGAGCTCCCTAACAACGCAATCATTTCTCCCTTATGTACGTGAAAGCTTATTTTCTGCAGTACAGTGGTCGTTTCATGCCCATTCATAAATGAGTGGGATAACTCTTCAACTCGTAACAAAATAGCATCTCCTTTCAGTCCCCTTTAATAGACGGCAAAACCAAGGGTAAACCCTGCAGTAAACATAAAAAAACTTTCTAAAGAAGTAGATTGGCCTGCATCTACTTTAAATAGAAAGTAATTTTTTGTATGAACTATTGAATTGTAATGGAAAATCAAGCTAAATGCTAGGAATAATTAACTTCTGTCCTGGCTTTATAACTGTTGATTGCAGATCATTCCGATCTTTAATCAAATATACGATATATCTGATATCATGGCTGCCATCTGAAACTTGTTTTGCAATATTCCAAAGTGTATCGCCTGATTGCACCCTAATAATTTGTTCTTCCGCGGAAGCGGCTTCCGGAGTATTACTCGAAGCGTATGTCCCCATAAGTAGGAAGCTCGTAAACAATAAGAAAAACACAGCAGTGCAAACGACGAGCTTAACAGTATGACGCTTTATGAAATGCTTAATCAAGCGGTTGACCTTTGTTGCTTTGTTCGTATCTTGTTTATGAATGGTTCTATAAAAACTTGGACTGGTTATCATTTATCAACACCCCAAACGTTTGTTCTGTTTTTAGATTACACGAACAAACGTTTGGTGTCAACGAAAAAAATACGAACCTCTGTACTTAAGAACTTATGTTTGTACGAACTCGAGTTCTATGTTATAATTTTTTGCAAACCTACTAATGGAGTGATTGCAGTGTCGAAGATTTCTAACCGACAACATTCAATTCTTGAATTTATTAAGAATGAAGTTCGGGAGAAAGGCTATCCACCCTCCGTTCGAGAAATCGGCGAAGCTGTTGGATTGTTGTCCAGTTCAACCGTTCACGGTCATTTGGACCGTCTAGAGAAAAAAGGTTTAATACGCCGAGATCCTACTAAACCGCGTGCTATTGAAATTTTGGATCAAGAAAGCTCTGATGGCATTATCCCGCTTTCCGTTGCTAGAGTACCTATTGTTGGTAAAGTTACCGCTGGTGTGCCGATTACTGCTACAGAAAATATTGAAGAATATTTCCCGCTTCCTTCTCATTTTGTTGGTGACAGCAGTGTTTTTATATTGAATGTCATGGGCGAGAGTATGATTGAAGCAGGTATTCATGACGGGGATTATGTTATCGTTCGTCAACAGCAAACGGCAAACAATGGTGAGATCGTCGTTGCAATGACTGAGGACGACGAAGCAACAGTCAAAACATTTTACAAAGAGAAAAATCATATTCGTTTGCAGCCGGAAAATTCCACAATGCAGCCTATATTACTTCAAAATGTAACGATTCTAGGTAAAGTCATTGGACTTTTCCGTGATATTCATTAATACCAACTAATATGTACATAAAGAAAAGGCTGAATCAACGACGTTGATTCAGCCTTTTCTTTGACTATTATGTTAACGATCTTGCTTAAAGGTTTGGTATCGTCTGCCATTCTCAAGCCTTTCAACAAAATTCTAACTTTTTAGCGCTCCAATGACATGGGTCCAAAATTGTTGTGCGGGAACATTACGTTCAAGCTGATACAGCTCCCACTCTCCACTATGCTTTTGTATAACTAGCTAAGCTGCTTGTTTGCCAACACCAGATCTTCTATATTTTCACATAATAAAAAAATGTGCAAGTAAATTATAGTGTCTGTCATATTCAGTCACTTTTTTGTTTATTGCAAAGCCAGCGATCTCATCGTTCACAGTTACGAAATCATGAATTAATCAGCTAATGACAAACACCCAATCACTATGAATTTATCACGCATAACATACTGTGTATTCAACTCGTAAGGAGGTGCATTGAAAAATGTCCGGTTACGTGGGTGGAGCTTTCTCAAGCTTAGGAATCATCTTAGTATTATTCATTCTACTGGTGATCATTGCTTGCAGTTGCGGCGGCTTTGGCTTCGGA
>NZ_JBFRDK010000176.1:0-24616 GCF_052113545.1 Paenibacillus sp. TAF43_2 | reverse complement strand
GAATATGAATGTGAGTTTGGATTCGAAAGTAACGATTCACTTCTCCGGAGAACCAGCAGGTGTCAAAGAAGGCGGAATGCTTCAAGTTGAGATGTACGAAGTAGAGGTTCGCTGCATGCCAGACAATCTGCTCAGCGCATTCGAGGTAGATATAAGCGGCCTTAAAATAGGAGATCATCTACTAGTGTCTGACCTCTCCTTCCATGAAGGTATCGAAGTTTTGTCCGATCCTGGTGATATGTTAGTTAAAATCTCGCAGGCACAAGCCGAAGAAATAGTCGCTTCTGCATAATTATCATATAAATAGTAAAGGGAACCCTATACAAAATGTACAGGGTTCCCTTTTATTTATCCGGATCTCTATCTTTATCGTCATGAACGACTACAATAAACTGTCCAGGACTGACATCAAAATATTTGCATAACCTCCATAACAGATCCCGCGGATATTGAACCATCTCATCCTTATACATCTTCCGAACAGAATCAAAATGATAGTCAATATCTTTGGCAAGCTGCCTAATCGATAGGTTTGGATCTTTAGCTCTCATAATTTCTTTTAAATTGCTATGAACCCCCGACATTTGTACACCCCCACTTCGATAAATATATAACGGCCTAACTATATAATCAACCATTCCAACCTCTAGTATTCCCATTTCTTCAATATGACGATAAGTAGGGTTTCTTTTTTGTTAGAACACACAAAAAAACGGCTCTATCTCTAGAGCCGTACGATTTATATACTTTGGTGCGGTAGACAGGATTTGAACCTGCACGTCCATGGGACACTACCCCCTCAAGATAGCGTGTCTGCCGTTCCACCACTACCGCACATTGTAAATTGTACGATCCTTCCCTCACATCTTCTTGATCAAGAAAATGGTGAGCCATGAAGGACTCGAACCTTCGACACCCTGATTAAAAGTCAGGTGCTCTACCAACTGAGCTAATGGCTCTCGTGTGATTGCAACGAGCTCCATAGAGCTGGTACACTTTGAGGATTAATGGTGACCCGTAGGGGACTCGAACCCCTGTTACCTCCGTGAAAGGGAGGTGTCTTAACCACTTGACCAACGGGCCGTCTAGAACTAAGAGAACAAATATGCTTGAGACAACAAAAATGATTATATCAGCTTATCATCAGAAGTTCAAGCATTTTTTTCTCAAGTTTTTTAAAATATAATTTTAGCCTTACGATTCAATCGTTTCAGCCTTAAATACATTGTCTAACTTGTCTTCAGGCGTAAGTCTTTTCTTAAGCGGCACCTTAACGTCTCTTCCCAATTCTTTGAAGAAGGTTTCAACGTCACATTCGATTTTGTCCACAAATACTGATAATTTGCCTCTTTCGATAATCGCTTCATTGCCTTCTGCTGGTACAGTTACTTCGATTGAGTATTTTTTCATTAAGGTATTGCTGTACCGTGCGAAAATCTCAAGCAATTCCTCGTTGTTAAATTTGCTAATCGCTGCTTGTCCCTTGTTCGTAAAGTTTAAGTTTATTTTCATGTTTACAGCTCCTCATCTCTAATGATGCATCTGTTTTCACGGCTCGAGCAACTTATAACGAAAAAACCACTCTCTAGTCAGATTTATGATCTGAATATAAAGTGGCATCATCTATCAGAAAAGTGCATGCAAAATGACACCTTCTAAGTTCACCTATATACATCGGCAAAGAGTAAGTTATGGTGCGGTAGACAGGATTTGAACCTGCACGTYCATGGGACACTACCCCCTCAAGATAGCGTGTCTGCCGTTCCACCACTACCGCACATTTATAAGTCGAACGTTCATCGCTCGCATCTTCTTAATCAAGAAAATGGTGAGCCATGAAGGACTCGAACCTTCGACACCCTGATTAAAAGTCAGGTGCTCTACCAACTGAGCTAATGGCTCTCGCTGTAATTGTAAACGAGCTCCGAAGAGCTAGTACATTTTTTTGTGTGAATAATTGGTGACCCGTAGGGGACTCGAACCCCTGTTACCTCCGTGAAAGGGAGGTGTCTTAACCACTTGACCAACGGGCCATACAGAACACTTCAAATGAAATTTCCACGATGCTGCAACCACTGTGGCAAATAAAAAAGACCGGATGAACGGTCTTCCCGTTGCAAACACTTGTGAGAAAAATGTGGCGGAGAGAGAGGGATTCGAACCCTCGCACCACTTACGCAGTCTAACCCCTTAGCAGAGGGTCCCCTTGAGCCACTTGGGTATCTCTCCAAATCTGGCTCCCCGAACAGGACTCGAACCTGTGACAACTCGATTAACAGTCGAGTGCTCTACCAACTGAGCTATCAGGGAAAAGTAAAAGTGACAAGTAATAATATATCATGTACTACTTTGATTGTCAATCACTTTTAACACTAATTTTCCGCGACATTTTCCACAAGCGTATTTAGCCGGATCAATCTTCCTTTTGCGCAGATACTCCATCCCGCATTTGGTACAAACAAGCTTGTACCGAAACGGCTGCTGCTTACGCTGCGCGCGTTCAGGCAAGGACTGACAATAGCGTGAGCCGCCTACTTGAGCAAGCAGCTGTTTAAATTCAATATCGCGATGCTGGTATCCCCGCTTCAATATATGCAAGTGATAATGGCAAAGCTCATGCTTAATAATTTTCTCGGTTTCTTCATGCCCGAAAGCCGAAAGCTGATGAGGACTGATCTCAATATTATGGGACCTTGTAAAGTAGCGTCCTCCTGTTGCTTTAAGTCGGCTGTTGAATGTAGCTTGATGTAAAAACGGACGATTAAAAAAGGTTATCGAAATATGCTCAACCCATTGCTGAAGCGCCTCATTATTCATTCATTATTCTCCCCCAACTACTTGAATTTTAAAGCTGGCATAGGCTACACTGTCAAGTAGGAATTATTAAATGTGCAGAAAATTTACAGTATATGTACGGTAACAAACTAAAGGGGAGATCAATAATTATTATGGCAACTATGCGCTACGTCCTATTGAAACAAAATGACATCATCTTTTTCGTGGAAATGCCTGAATCGCACGCTTATCAGCTAAGCGCGCTTAACCTCCGGCTTCATAAAGAAATTGACAAGCTAACGGCAGAGCATGTTCCAGTATTGCCTTATGCTGTAGCAGAGTGCAACGATGTTGAGCTTCATGATACTTCCATTAAAATCATCTCAGGCCTGGATTACATCAACAGCCTTGAGAAGGATTTTGCCAGCGTACAAGAGAAGTCCTATCCGCTTATTTCGCTTCTAACAGAAATTCGCGCCCTTCAAGCTCAGCTTGAACAGTGGTACGAAGAGTATGAAGAAGAACAGAGTATATAGGTAGGACCTGCACGGACACACGCCCTTCCCCATATTGTAATATTACAACAAGTTAGGCCTGGGGAAGGAGAACGATAGGTATGCCACAGTGGCTGTGCAATCAAATGATGCGTGCATTTCAAAAGAAAGACCGCAGACAAATTAAGCTGCTTAATGACTGCTGGTATTTTTACCGCAACAAACAAGGTTCAAAGGAAGATGGCACCGGAACCGAATTCACCGAATTTCAGTAATGAATCACTGCCCAACCACATAACCGTATACGGCTGCTGCCATACTTTTAAGGGATTAGCTCGTTTAAACGGTGAATCAAAGCAGAATGCAATGGCGAACTCCTAATTACTTATCGTTAGAATAACAAAAGCGACCCCCATTATCTGAGGGTCGCTTTTTTTGTTATTGTTTGGTTATCGATATATTAAAATTTATTAAAAAATGTAACATCATCAACCGATAGACGAGTCGTTTCACGGCCTTCTACTGCTGCTTTGCCGATTGGAAGCATCAATGTCGGCAAATAACGATCCGAAATATTAAACAGTTCCATCACTTGATCACGGTTATATCCGCCCATAGGAACGGAATCATACCCTTTAGCACGAGCTGTCAGCATAAGCTGCATCGCCACTAGGCCTGTGTCAAATACAACGATTTCTTTCAAGCGCTCTGCTGGCAAAGCTGAGTACATTTTCGTAGAATTCTCAATAAAGTTGTTGCCCACTTCTTCAGTCATGAAACCTGCTTCAATCGCAGATCCATAAATTTTTTCGGACAACGTGTACATTTCCAAATCAGCTAGAACAATAACAATCGCTGATGCAGCAGCTACCTGCTTTTGGTTAAATGCGATGGGAAGCAGCTTTTGCTTCAGTTCAGGATCAGTTACAACGAGAAAACGCCAAGGCTGCATATTCGATGAAGATGGCGCTTTGATCGCAGTTGCAAGAATATCTCTGATTTCTTCCTCAGAAATTACTGCACTGCTGTCGTATTCACGTACAGAACGACGGCTATTTAAAACATCAAAGAAAGTTGCATTCAATTGTTCATTCGTTTGAGTTTCTTGTGAATTGCTTTGAATTGTTGTCATATGGTTCCCTCCAAAGGAAAATTTTTATCTGTGCAAGATTCTACTCAGTTAATCTCGCGAATATACTGTGCTTCGCAGGGCACAGTTAATGAAAGATAAACTGTATCATTTATATACACAGTATAGGTCGTGCCGATACTTTTGTCAATCGACTAACTTTAGTAAATTTAATTACTTTTTAAGAAGAATTAGGCAATGTTTTTTGAGCAAGCTGCGCAATTGTAAACTGCTGCAGTGTTTCGATCGTATTTTGTTCAATCTCATTTGCAATATCCATGAATGCTGATTTCATATTCAATCCAGCATCATGCAAGCTGATTGTATCCAGCATGCCGCTGCAGAGAGGTTCTCCTACTTTGAGAGCAATGTACACCTCAGCGAGCGATATCGCCTCTGGAGGGCGTTTCAGCCTATAACCTCCATCGCGGCCTTCTCTTGTTTCAATCAATTGCCCTGCAGCCAGCTTAGCCAGTACTTTCCGCAATTGTGTTGCTTCCGAGTTCAAGCAGCCGGCAATAGCCGCACTTGGATAACATTCTGATTTGTGCGATAAAATAACGAGTGCCTGCAAAGCGAGTCCAAACCATTTTGAATGGGTCGAGCCGCTTGCCTTTTCTGTCTTCATAGTCATCTCACTCCTTTTGTAGGGTAGTAGGCGATGCCCATGCACTTGTTAAATTATAAAGGGCTTGCCTCCTAACAGGCAAGCCCTTTATATATGGAAACCGTTAGTTAGGCTTGCGCATCGTCAAGCTTACTCGGCCTTTTTTCGAATCGACACTAAGCACCCATACTGTAACCGTATCACCGACAGATACAACATCCATCGGACGTTTAACGAATTTATCGCTGAGCTGCGAAATATGAACGAGCCCATCATTTTTGATGCCGATATCGACAAACGCACCAAAATCGATGACATTGCGCACTGTCCCGTGAAGTTCCATGCCTGGAGCCAGATCCTCGATATTGAGTACATCCGTATGGAAAATCGGAGGAGGAAGCTCTTCACGCGGGTCGCGACCCGGACGAAGCAAGCTATCCATGATGTCCCGCAAAGTAGGTACGCCCACGCCAAGTGTTGGCGCGATACGATCTGCGTCTAGCTCGGCAAGCTTTGTTCTTAGCTCCTCTGAGCCTAACTGCTTAAGGCTAAGGCCCATCTCACTAAACAGCTTGTCTACAACCTCATAAGATTCCGGATGAATCGGCGTGCTGTCAAGAGGATTGACTGGTTCAGAAATTCTCAAGAAACCAATACATTGCTCATAAGATTTTGCGCCAAGACGCGGTACCTTCTGCAGCTGGTTTCGTTTAATGAAGCGTCCGTTTTCGTCACGGTATTTCACGATATTTTTAGCGATGGTAGCATTAATGCCCGCCACATAGGATAACAAGGACGCTGATGCTGTGTTCACATCGACGCCAACATGGTTAACCGCTGATTCAACTACACCGCCAAGCGTCTCATCAAGGCGCTTCTGACTAACGTCATGCTGATATTGTCCAACTCCGATTGCTTTAGGCTCGATTTTGACGAGCTCTGCAAGCGGGTCTTGCAATCTGCGGGCAATCGACACTGCGCTGCGCTCAGCGACGTCTAGCGCCGGAAACTCCTCCTGAGCGAGCTTAGAGGCCGAATAAACGCTTGCGCCTGCTTCGTTGACAATTATGTACTTAAGCTCAGCGCCGCCCGCTCCGGCCGCTTTGCGCTTGCCTATTAAGTCAGCAATAAATTGCTCCGTCTCACGCGAGGCTGTTCCATTGCCTATGACGATCAATTCTACTTTGTATTTATCAATTAATCCATTGATAAGCTTCTCAGCTTCAGCCACTTTGTTGTTCGGAGGAGTTGGATAGGATACCGCGACCTCCAGCAGCTTGCCAATATCATCAATAACTGCTAGTTTGCACCCGGTACGGAATGCCGGATCAACTCCGAGCACGATATTGCCGCGAACGGGCGGCTGAAGCAGCAGATTGCGCAAATTTTCAGAGAAAATGGAAATGGCATGCTCCTCTGCCTTTTCAGTCAGCTCGCCACGAACCTCACGCTCAATGGATGGCGAGATAAGACGCTTATACGAGTCTTCAATGACCGATACAAGCACATCGCGTACAGATTGCGCAGTCCCGTTTCTAAGCAGCTTTCTCTGGATATGCTCATGAATGCGTTCCGTAGGAACATCAAAGGCAACACGCAGCACATCCTCGCGTTCAGCACGATTAATCGCAAGAACACGATGTGGAGGAAGCTTCCGAACCGGCTCCTGATAGCTGTAATACATTTCGTATACCGTTTCCTCAGCAGCATTTTTTGCTTCTGTCTTGATTAGCGCTTGATCAAATGTGAATTTGYGAACCCAAGCGCGAATAGATGCATCATCGGCAATATTTTCGGCAATGATGTCCGAAGCTCCATTTAAAGCATCCTGAGCGGTCGGCACACCTTTTTCCTCGTTCACATAACGGGCAGCTTCAACAAGCGGATCACCGCTGCGCGGCTGTGACCACAGCCATTCTGACAGCGGCTCCAGCCCTCTTTCCTTCGCGACGCTCGCACGAGTCTTCCGCTTTTGCCGATATGGCCGGTATAGATCTTCTATCTCTTGCAGCTTAACCGATTGGGTTATCGAAGCGTGCAGCTCTTCAGTCAACTTACCTTGCTCATCAATTAGACGAATGACCTCGCGTTTGCGCTCTTCCAAGTTCCGCATATATTGCAGCTTCTCTTCGATTGCTCTTAGATCATTCTCATCCAGCTCACCCGTCATCTCTTTGCGATAACGCGCGATAAATGGAATGGTGTTGCCCTCATCGAGCAAGCCAACTGCAGATTTCACTTTTGTTACCGGGATCGATAACTGTGCAGCTATTCCAGTAATGATTCGCTGACTTTCGGCAGCTTTCTGTTCCACTGTCAATTTCGATTTTCCCGCATTCTCTTCTACCTCATCTGTAAAATGCTGTACCTTCGTATCCGCCAAACGTCATGCCCCTTCCTCATGCTTCATGCACCCGTATATGGGTTGTTCRCCATTTCAAAACCAATCGTCGTACGTCCGCCATGTCCTGGATATACAATGACTTCTGGGTTTAGTTTGTACAGCTTCAAGCGAATGGAGTCATATAAATCACGTTCACGTCCGCCCGGCAGGTCCGTTCGGCCAACTGACATTTTGAAGAGCACATCGCCTGAAAACAGATGGTTGCCATGCAGGAAGCTTACGCTGCCTGGAGAATGCCCCGGTGTATGCATGACTCGGAAAGATAATCCAAGCAGCGATAAGGTTTGACCTTCCGCGAGCGCAAATTCAGCGGGGTCCGTTGAGAGCGGAGGCGTTACATCCTGCCATCTCATTGAACCATTTTTACGCGGATCCGTAAGCCAGTCTGCCTCCAAGTCATGGATGTACACAGGACAGTCAGCGAGCTTTCGCACTTCATCCACGCCGCCCATATGATCGAAATGAGCGTGAGTCAATAAAATTGCTTCCACCCTTACACCTTTAAGGCGCTCGATCAGCTTGCGCGGATTCATTCCTGGATCAATCACGATGCCGCGTTCCTCCCCCTCTTCACCACTTACCGTTTCTGGCTCCTTCACCGTGATGAGATAAGCATTCGTTTGCAGGGGACCTAATGTAAAAGTTTCAATCTTCATATTCTCACTCATATTCGTTTAAAATGACTCCAACAAAGTACGGAGCTCTTTCACAATAACGGATTGATATTCAGTTCCTTCTCCATATCGACGGCCAATTTCCTGTCTTGTAATCGCCAGCTTCTCTTGATAGTCGGCTGCTTCACGATCTGGATTTTCTTTTTTGAACGCGAGCATAGCTTCCTGAACATGAGTAGGACGCGGTCCCCACTTGCCTAGCACTGCTCCGCCTGTATCCGCAACAATAACGACAGGTACAGAACGGCCGCCAAGCGTCAAAAATTGATCCATCGTGTCGAGATGCTCTTCCATAATGAGCACGTCAATCGGCACGCCGCTGTTCTCTAGCGCTTTGAATACAACAGGAATGTTGCGTACAACATCGCCACACCAATCAGCCATCAGGATCAATACACGAAGATCGTCACGATTGTTAAGCGAATCAAAATATTCCTTGTCGCTCTCATCGGTCCAAGCGAATTTTTCCGACCAATCCAAAAACTGCTCTTTATTTTTGGTCATGCCGTCAATAAATTGCTGCGGGCTAATCCCTTTGCCCAGTTTATCTGCAATGCTTTGGCTCATATGAATCCCTCTTTCGTCTATTTAATGGTTGCTTATCAGAAAAAATGCAAGGTTGACTGTTCTATTATACCGATTTGCGGCGTGAGCGTACAAATTTGAAAAGGACATAAATAATAAGGAGTGCAATTGCGATAAGAATAGCAGGCTGTACATAAGGCGCAGCTTTCTCATCGATTTTATCCCAGTTCTCGCCAAGCGATTTGCCCAGATAAATAAACAATATAGACCAAGGCAGAGATGCAAGTGYAGTCAGCAATGTAAATAATCCAAAATTCATCCTTGCCATACCGGCTGGAATTGAAATAACCTGTCTCATTACCGGCACAAAACGTGCAGTAAACACGATGCCTACGCCATACTTGTTAAACCAATTTTCAGAAATATCTACATGTTTTTGTTTGATCTTTATATATTTACCGTATTTCTCGACGATTGGCCGTCCGCCATATCTGCCAATCCAATATAAAATCCAGTTTTGTCCAATTGCACCTAACGTACCAAACAACACTGCCCCCCAGAAGGAAATATCCCCTTTGTATACGAGATAACCTCCAAAGCCGAGCACAATTTCACTTGGTATAACTTCAATTAATAGTCCGATCAAAATGCCAAAGTACCCTAGACTCTCTACCCATTGCAATACATTGTCCAATACTTCATGAATAAAATCCATTCCTGTTCTCAATCCGCCTTCCTGCATAAAATATGGCTCTCGCTTGCTTTTACTGTGCTGAAGCTATTCTAACATACGATACAGACAACCTTCCACTTTTGTCATGTGCTGACAAGCCCCTGCATAGACTAGCCTTAAATGATACGAATGGATGAGGTGAGCGTTTCATGTCAAAGGTCTTTATTGTAAGTAAACGACAAATTCAACTGTTTATTGTAGTTGCAGTCCTTATCGTATTCACCGGCGTTTACTTAAGCTGGGACAGATCAAAAGAGGTAGATGGACAACCGTCAGAGCCGCGAATTTTCCAGATTGTTACGGTTGAATACAAGTCACAAACCGCTGACGGCAAAGAGCATGAAATGTATCGCTGGGATCCGGGTCAAATTGTTGTCCAAAAGGATGAACTAACTGAGCTGCATATTAGCGGTGTAAGCGGGGCAAGCCATCCCTTTGTCATTGAAGGCCTTGACATAAAGGGAGAAGTACTAAAAGGCAAAACGACGGTTGTACGATTCACTGCCAAAAAAGAGGGGACTTATCCTATTTTATGCTTGACCCATACTGATATGCGCCACGGCGGACCAATGGTTGGTTATATCACAGTAGATTAGCAGGCAAACAGCTGTAACGAGTGACCTCCTTCTCCCCGGGCGCATACATATGGGGTAGAGAGGAGTCGGTCTATAATGAAAGCTAACGCGCCAAAACATACAGCCGGCTTACCGACTGCGCGTAAAATTCGCAGAGCCTGCAGCAACGAGCTATACCGCACCGTGAAGCGCATGAAAGTTTGGGTGTCCAAAGAGAAAATGGAGCAAGCTGAAAAACTTTATTTTAAAAAGGTTATTGTCAACCTGATCTGGGTTCACGAAAATAAAGATAATCGGAAGATCCAATGCGACTGGTGGGAAGAGAATGTCAGCGCTGAAATTGCCGAGTTATGGGAAGTCGATCGCAACCAGCTTTGTATCGCGTTTAGAGAAGCTTTTGGCGGTTAAGATGGTTATTGGATAAACAAAAAAGAGGCTTTCCCCTTTATTATTGGGATTGCCTCTTTTTCTGTGCAGCTGCTTGTTGCTTAGCTTGTAACGATTAACCTTCTTCCTTCAATCGGTCACAGGATACCGTCTTTGTGTTCACAGGATTGTTGCCGACCATAACGGTTGCCATCCCATTCGCCTCGTCGACATTTTCAATCCAGACCGAATCCTCATCCAGATGAACTTTAACTGTCTGTTCAGATTCGTATATTTGCTTCGCGCGTGCTACGTCCATACTGCCTACCCCTCCTTTTTTATAAATGCATTGAACAATTGCTATCTGGATTCACGTTCCATCGTATCTGTTGTTGATTCGTCAATAAGGCCGTTTTGCAGCGTTACATTGCCGCCGCCCAATCCTTCATTAACCATCCTGTCGATATCCATAAAATAATCCTCTCGACCCTCATGCTTCGGATCTGCCGCCTCTTGTTTTTGCTCGTCGTTAGTATCTGTCATAGTTATACCCTCCCATTTGTTTTGGCGAATACGTATACCGTTTAGGCCTGATTTCGCATTCGCGGCGGTAATAACATGGTTTATCCACCTTCGAAAAATATGCCCGAAAACGCAGTCAAGCATGCATCGTTCACAATAGAGGCGATAACATACGCAGTAATGCTTCTGCTGCCTTTTGTCGATTCGGTCGATTCTTAAAGGTCTTTTGATCTAATTCTCGGCTATGCTTTAAATCCTCCATAAAATCCGTTTCCAGCTTCTTAATCGTCCCTTCGTCAAAAAGCACTGCGTTCAGTTCAAAATTGCTTAGCAAGCTGCGCATATCAACATTTGCTGTTCCAACTGTGGCCAGCATGTGATCTACAATCATCACCTTCGAGTGAATAAATCCTTTCTCATAACGATAAACCTTCACTCCCGCATCCAGCATCTCTTGCATATAGGATAGCGTGGCAAGCAGCACAAGCTTGGAGTCCGCAATGCCCGGTATAATCAACCTCACATCTACCCCGCTGAGTGCAGCAGTTCTGAGACCCATAAGCAGGCTGGAATCTGGTATAAAATAAGGTGTCGTTATATATATCCTAGTCAAAGCCGCTGTGATCGCTGCAAACATGACCTCGTCAATCTTATGAGCATGCTGTCCCGGTTTACTTGAGACCATCAGCACCCTTTCATTTCCTAGGCAATGATGCGGCGTCATATACGCTTTACCATCCAGCTCTTCTTTTGCCGCGAAAGCCCAGTCGTTCATGAACAGCTCCTGCAGGTAATATACGGAGTCCCCTTTCAGACGCAAATGAGTATCCCGCCAGAAGCCCAGCTTCGGATCCTTTCCTAAGTATTCATCACCGATATTGATACCTCCGATAAAACCTACGGTCCCATCTACTACAACGATTTTGCGATGATTGCGATAATTTAATTTTCTGTCAAAAAAGGCGATGCGCGGCGGTAAAAAGCAGCTTGTCCGAACTCCTGCAAGGTGAAGCTCTTCGATATACTTATCACTTAAATGCAGGCTTCCTATCCCATCATATACGATTCGGACCTCGACTCCTTCTCTCGCCTTACTCGTTAACACCTGCAAAAAACGTTTTCCAATTTCATCATCTCTAATCATGTAATAATCCATATGTATATGATGGGTCGCTCGCCTCAGCTCTCTCAATATCTCCTCGTATGTATCATCACCGTTATTCAGAACGAATGCTTCATTATTACGGGTAATTGGAAACGGAGCTAAGCCAGTAAGCATGGCAAACAGTTTCTTTTGTGTCTCAACCTGCTCATTTTCCATATCCGCTGCCTCTGTAACCTGCTGGGATAATTGATTCGCATAGCGTATAGTCTCCTGCTTAAATCGTTCCATACGCCTGCGTCTGACAAAATCTTTCCCAAGCATGATATAGGCTATAAAGCCTATGAACGGGAACATAAATGTAATTATAAGATGAAAAAAAGCCCGCCGATTAAATGCTAATCGGACGAGCTTTAGAATTTGAAGTATTGCAGATTAATGATTAAATCTGATAATTGGATTATTGCTTCATTGTCACGCCAGCATTATTATTTTCAATATGAGTAAGGATAAGGCGGTGCATGCTAAGCCTTCTAGTTACAAACTGCGGTAAAAGGCGATAATTCATGCCTAGCTTATAGCCGATCAGCTTAGCTGCGGATTCAGCGATCAGCTTGGGAATCAGATGCCATTTGCCGGTTCGATTGAGCTCATTCAGCTGCAGCTTAACGAGCTTTGAGCCTGCCTTGCCAACCGCGCTGTAAGGCGTGATCCATGTATTGCATCGCATAGATATTCCATTATCGAAGTAACGCTTGAATTGCTGCTTTATCGAATAGTCATGCGAATGAAAAACAAGAGCCTCTGCGCAGTAAGCAACCTTATAGCCAGTCAATATGCATTTGGCAGCCATAAACAAGTCCTCATTAAAGATGACAGGCTCCTGAAACCGTCCCATCGTCTCAAACGTCTCACGCCAAATCGCTGAGCATACGTTGGAGCAAAAAAATGTTTTTATCCCAAGCTGCTCAATATCCTCATAAGCTTTCAATTGCGACTGTGCCGGATAGTTATGTTCCCTTGCCAGTCTTTCCAGCACATTAGCTTCTGGTCTCGGCAGCTGCCTTGCATAGGCATACGCCACATTATTTCCAGATAAAAGTGGGCGAGTCAGCTCTTCAATAAGCTTATCGTTGCAAGGGAGTGCATCCTGCGTCATAAATAGCAAAATATCGCCACGCGCTTGCATCGCTGCAACGTTGCGCGTACCACCGTGATCGAAGTCACGACGTTCAACGCGCATCACTTGGGCGCCAGCCTTGAGCGCTCGCTCCTGCGTTCCGTCGTCCGAGCAGGAATCCATAATGATGATTTCATATGGAGGAAGCGACTGATGCTTCAATCGCTCTAATAGCTCTTCCAGCTCTGGCCCTGCATTCAATGTAGGAATAATAATCGATACTCGGCATGCTGAATTGCTGTTAGTAAGCATTTTTGTTAATCAAGCCCTTCAGTACCGTTTTGAAAATAATTTTGATATCAAAGAAAAAAGTCCAGTTTTCAATATAAAAAATATCAAACATAATACGGTCTTGTATGGAAGTGTCGCCTCTTAAGCCATTGGTTTGTGCCCAGCCTGTTATCCCAGGTCTAATCTGATGCTTAACCATATATTTTGGAATTTCCTCTTTGAACTGATTCACGAAATAGGGACGTTCTGGCCGCGGGCCAACCACGCTCATATGGCCGAGCAGAACATTAAAAAACTGCGGCAGCTCATCCAGACTCGTGCGACGAAGGAAGCTGCCAAACTTGGTGCGCCTTGGATCGTTCTCTACCGTCCACTGTGTATCTGATACTTTATCCGTTGATACACGCATCGAGCGGAATTTAAACATATGGAACGTTTTGCGATCGAGTCCCATCCGCTCCTGCTTAAACAATACCGGTCCAGGCGATGTCAGCTTAAGCCCTATGATAGCGAACAACATGATTGGAGACGTTATAAGAATTGCAACTAATGAGAAGGCGATATCAAACCAGCGCTTTAATATTCGATTGCTCAGCTCATCGAGTGGAATATCCCTTACATTAATAAGTGGGATGCCTGCAAAATTATCAAAAAATGGCCGAGCCGGCAGCAAATCAAAGAAGTCAGGAATAATTAGCGTCTTCAYGCCCGTTCGTTCACACATTTCAATAATTTCCGCATACTTTGCATGCGCTTCAAGCGGCAGTGCAATGATGACTTCATCAATAGGCATCATATCCAGCTTTTGCTTCAGAGCATCTAGCCTACCGATAATCGGCTTCATATACTGATGCTCAGGCGCATGCTCATCTTGATAATCATCCAAAAAGCCGACTACCTCATAACCAAGATCCGGGTGCTGCTGCAGATTCGTATAGAAACTGCGTCCCACGGAACCAGCCCCAACGATAAGTACAAAACGTTTATTAAAGCCTTTACGACGAAATGAAGCGAGGATCGATTTGACCCAATATCGGTATGACGCAATGGCGATAAAATTCATGAAAAAGAAAATGGCTAGAAATTCACGAGAGATATGTACTTCACGGGTAAAGAAGAACAAGCTAAGTAAACCTAAAAAGCTGATTGTTTGAATCTGTAAAATACGAAGCACTTCGTAGGAATAATTTTTGCGTCGTTTGGGCGAATAAAACTGGAAGTAAAAACCGATCAGCACTGCTGAAAAGGAATAAATCGTTCCCCATAGTAAATAAGTAGAGAACGCTACCGAGTTAAAGCTTGGCAGCAGACCGCTATAAAATTTAAGCCAATACGCGGCCATAAAGACGACCAATGTGCAGGATAAATCCGCCAGCATATATAATTGCGTCAAAAACCGTTGGTTTTGCCTTAGCATTCGCCGTGTTCACCCGCATTCTCTCAAATTTCGACTCTATCTGCATTGTACCAAAAATAGGATAAGAGGAGAACCCCATATTTTCCCATTTAAAATTAATTTAATGTTTATTATGTCGTTTATGAACTGCCTTTTCCTGAATCCATTTACGTTTTTGAAGCATGCTTGGAAGCGATTTGAAAATAGTTGACCAACAGCGCAACAATCCTGGCTCACGTAAAATAATATAACCAAGCTTCACCGCTTCCGTTGCTAGGATCAACGGCCCTATTAATAGAGAGTGCCAACCGATAGGTTCATTTTTTATAAGGGTGAAAAAACGGTTCTGATAGGAATGCTGACGAACAAACAGCGGAACGCTGCTCCTGCTTCCCTTTTTCCAGCCTCGATGGTGTACTGCGTTTGCTTCAGGTATGTAATATGAGGTCCAGCCAAGCTTCTGCGCTCGCCATGCTACATCTACGTCTTCCTTATAGGCAAAAAAGCGTTCATCAAAAAATTCGCCATCATATTCGATATCACGAATCATAGCCTTTCGATATACCGCTGCTGCACCAGATACGCCAAATACGGCTCTTGTTCTACTCCAGTCCGCTGCTTGGTCGCCTGCGGCTAGATCATATGCATTTCGAGTTCGTTTCATTCCAAGTCCTGCGCTATCCATTACTTCTATATTAGACGCAAAAACAAGCCGTCCGGTTGCACTTCCAACCTCCGGCTTTTGTTCCATAAAACCAATAATTTCTTTTAAATAATTCGGGTCTAGCGTAACATCCGGATTCAACACAAGAACATAATCGGTGGATGTTTCACGTATAGCCTGGTTTTGGCCGCCGGCAAACCCATTATTGATCGTGTTCGTTATGAAATGGACATGCTCTCCAAAAGGCTTCACTTGATCAGCCGTTCCATCGGTTGACGCATTGTCGATGACGACAATGCGTTCAACAGGGAAGCTTTGTTTTAAAACAGCTTGCAAACAGTTCTGAATGTCTTTTGCACTGTTATAAGTTACTATACAAACGCTTACTGTTGGCATTGCATATATCACTCACTGTCTTTGAGATAGTGGTTAAGCGCTTCTCTCCACGGCCGCAGCATATTAAGCCCATTACTGCGGATAGCGGTATGATCCATAACCGAAAATGCGGGTCTTGGCGCAGGCCGCGGAAATTCTGCTGTCGTACAAGGCTCAACAAGAATAGTCGTTCCGCTGTCTTCAAATATAGCATTTGCGAATTCAAACCAAGAGCAGACACCGCTATTAGATGCATGGTAAATACCATAATAATCAGTTTGCACTAGCTCTAGCAAAAAAACTGCAAGATCATAGGTGTAGGTAGGCGATCCGATTTGATCTGCAACTACTTTAAGCTTATCTCGCTCTCCAGCCATTTTCAGCATCGTCTTAACAAAGTTATTGCCGTACTTCCCGTACACCCATGAGGTCCGAACAATATAGAAGCGATCATGAAGTGTCTGAACGGCTTGTTCGCCAGCATATTTCGATTTACCATATACCGTTTGAGGATTAATCTGATCATATTCATTGTAAGGAACAGTGCTGCTCCCATCAAAAACATAATCGGTGCTTATATAACAAAGCTTTGCACCGATCTCACGAGCAGCTACCGCAACATTGCGTGTTGCAGCTGCATTCACACGAAAAGCCTCGTCCGGCTCGGACTCGGCTTTATCTACAGCAGTATAAGCAGCACAGTGTATGACCACATCAGGACGATGCAGTGCAAATAAATTTCGGCAGGCTGGGAGACTCGTAATATCAAGCTCGCTACGGCTTAATCCAATAATTTCAGCCGTATCCGTCGTCCACTGTGACAATTCTCGGCCAAGCTGCCCATTCGCGCCAGTAACTACGATCTTTAAAGTAGACATTTTATTCTTTCGCCTCCAGGCGATCTTTGTACTGGGTGTCATAATATTGTTGATAAGAGCCGGATGCAACCTGCTCCATCCACTCTGTATTGCTAAGGTACCAACGAATCGTTTCCTTGATTCCGTCCTCATAGTTAAATTTCGGTTGCCAGCCTAATTCATTTCGGATTTTGTCAGCATCAATTGCATATCTGCGATCATRACCAAGACGGTCCTTCACGTAGGAGATCAGCGACTCCGGCTTGCCAAGCTCTTCAAGGATCGTTCGAACAACCTGCAGATTGTTCCGCTCGTTACGTCCACCAACGTTGTAAACTTCACCATTAACGCCTTTATGCAGTACTAGATCTATTGCGCTGCAGTGATCCTCTACATAAAGCCAATCACGGACATTGAGGCCATCCCCGTATACAGGAAGCGGCTTATCTTGAAGCGCATTCTGAATCATCAATGGAATAAGCTTCTCGGGGAACTGATATGGACCATAGTTATTAGAGCAGCGTGTTATGTTAACGTTTAGCCCAAATGTCTCATGATAAGCTCTGACAAGCAGATCCGCCCCAGCCTTGCTCGCTGAATATGGACTGTTTGGCGCAATCGGCGTATCTTCCGTGAAAAGCCCCGTCTCACCCAGCGTTCCGTACACTTCATCCGTAGAAACTTGAACGAATTTAGTTACGTTATATTGCTTTGTAAGATCAAGCAGCGTCTGAGTACCAAGAATGTTTGTCTGTACGAAAATCTCCGGATGCAAAATGCTGCGATCCACATGAGATTCTGCTGCAAAGTTAATAACAGCGTCGATACCTTGTTGGAATAACGGCTCCAATTCTGAACGTTTAGCAATATCTGCTTTCACGAATGAATAGTTTGAATGCTGCTCAATCGATCGCAGGTTTTCAAGGTTGCCCGCGTATGTTAGCGCATCAACATTAATGATTTCATAATTTGGATAGTTCTTAATCATAAACAATACAAAATTGCTGCCTATAAAGCCGGCACCGCCGGTAACTAGTAATTTCACGAGTCTAACTCACCCTTCATATACAAAGTTGATTTCCGCATCGGCAAGCACCGGATGCTTGCCATCCTTATCCGATAAAATCGGAGTAGATGTCGGCCAGTCGATTGCTAGCGCCGGATCATTCCAAGCGATGCCTCGGTCGTGGGCTGGGGAATAAAGGGAATCAACTTTGTATTGAACTTCACAATTGTGAGTTAGCGTACAAAAACCATGAGCGAATCCTTGTGGAACCAAAAGTTGAAGTTTATTGTCTGCAGATAATTCAAAGCCTTGCCATTGTCCAAAAGTAGGTGATCCCTGTCTTATATCGATGACAACATCATAGATCCTACCCGCAGAAACTCTAACAAGCTTTGTTTGTGCCTTTGGTCCAAGCTGATAATGCATACCTCTAAGAACATGCAATTCTACTGAAAGGGAATGATTATCTTGTATAAAATCATAATTAAGCCCAAGATCAGCAAATGTTCTAGCATTATAGCTCTCCATAAAGAAGCCACGATGATCACCAAATACTGCGGGTTCTAGCAAATTCACTCCAGGAAGATTAGTCTCTCTTACTATCAATATCAATCACCACCTATTACAATTTGAATCTTCCAAATTCGTCACCGTAAATGAGGTCCTTTGAAAGTTCGTTCGCCTTGCTATATGATGCATGAGTCCCTGCGTCCGTCCACCAGTTACTTAATACATCATATGACAACTCATTGGAAGTGATATAGGCATTGTTAACATCAGTAATCTCTAATTCTCCCCGGCTCGAAGGTTTTAAGGAACGAATAATATCAAATACACGATTGTCATACATATAAATACCGGTTACGGCATAATTACTTTTAGGACTCTTGGGTTTCTCTTCAATCGATACAATCTTTTCTCCTGCAAGCTCCGGCACACCATACCGCTGTGGATCTGGCACCTCTTGTATGAGAATTTTTGCTCCGGACTGCTGTTCTTCAAAACCTTCAACAAATGATACGATTGAATTACTAAAGACATTATCACCTAAAATGACAACCATTCGATCGTTGTTGACGAATCGTTCTGCCATACCTAACGCCTGAGCTATCCCACCTGCTTCATCCTGAACCTTATATGTAAAAGAAAGCCCAAACTCTTTACCACTCCCTAAAAGATTCACAACATCACCCATATGTTCTTTCCCTGTTACTATAAGTATGTCTTCAATAGCTGCTTCTTTCAACTTAGCTATTGCGTGGAAGATCATAGGGTAACGTCCCACTGGAAGTAAGTGCTTGTTTGTTACTTTCGTCAAGGGAAATAGGCGTGAACCAGTTCCACCTGCTAGAATGATTCCTTTCATACTATAATCTCCAATCAGAAAATACTCTTATGTATTCAATCCATAAATAAGCAATAAAATGACAGTTTTTTTATCTTTTTTAAAATACATATTTATGCAGAATAATATATTTTCTTTACTTCTAGTTCAACTTCTTCCTCATTGATATGATTAGGATATTTATCAAAATTAATTCTTTCCTTCTCTATCACATGCGGCCTTTTCAAAACCTGTGTATGAATTGAACCTATATACTCGCCTATGATTCCAATGAAAAACAACTGTACTGAGCTAAATAAAAATAGTCCGATAACAAGGGGAGCAGTTCCTACAGAGAATGAATTCCAAAATAAAAGCTTTGCTAAAAAATAAATAATTGCAACTATAAAACTGAACGCAGACATTAAGAAACCAACCATGGCAGCCATTCTTAATGGTATTTTAGAATGATTAGTAATGCCAAGCATAGCCATATCGTATAATGTATAAAAATTATTTGCTGTTACTCCTCTTTTTCTAGAAGGCTGTATATATTCTATCTTGTAGCTTTCAAATCCAATGTCTGAAATTAATCCTCTGAAATAAGGATATGGATCATCTATTCCACGTAATATTTCAATAACTTTAGCATCATATAAACCAAAACCAGTGTTATTCTTCGTTAATTCAATTTCAGATACTCTATTTATAAAATTGTAGTACATTTTCCGAATAGCAAACATAAGTGCTGATTCTTCACTTTGTGCCTTTACACCAAGTACAACTTTATATCCTTCTTCCCACTTTTGAATAAAGTCCTTTATCATTGTTGGTGGGTCTTGAAGATCTGCAACAAGTAAGATTGACGCATCGCCTCTTGACTGTAGAAGTGCATGATAAGGGGATCTAATATGCCCAAAATTCCTTGCATTCGCAATTACTTTTACATTGCTATCTTGTTGGGCCATTTGTTTTAAAATTTTCAATGTATTATCTTTTGATGCATTATCAATAAATATATGCTCGTACACATATCCACTTAATGTATCAAATACACTCTTTACCTGAGCGTATACTTCTTCAACATTAGCTTCCTCATTGTAGCAAGGCGTCACTATACTAATAAACTTCAAATTTATCACCCGTTAGTGTATATTATTTTACTTGCTTCTTCCATAATACTTTCTAAGGAAGTTGAGGAAGGATAATAATCTATTTCTTCAGCTAGCTTATTTTCAGAAAAGTAAATTGATTTTTGACCGGTAGAATTGTTTTCAATAGAAGTTTCAATTATTCTATATTGCATAGAAAATTCATTATGAAAAAACTCTATCAGCTCAAATTTAGAAACTGGCGCAAGACTATACACATCGTAAGCGGTATTAACAATTGATTTTGCAATACATAAATTTATTAGGTTGCAGAAGTCTTTTGGAGAAACATAATCTCGTATAATATCATTTAATCCAGTATCAAATATTTTATTTTGCCTAATTGAATTAATCATTTCTGTGATCAAAAATTTCGAATTGAGATTAATGAATCTACTAAAAAAACTAAAAACTCTCAGATCGACAATATTGAAATTCTCTAACGATCTATG
Organism: Paenibacillus sp. TAF43_2; assembly: GCF_052113545.1. Taxonomy (NCBI): domain Bacteria; kingdom Bacillati; phylum Bacillota; class Bacilli; order Caryophanales; family Paenibacillaceae; genus Paenibacillus; species Paenibacillus sp. TAF43_2. The sequence continues at coordinate 4,074 of NZ_JBFRDK010000176.1, read as the reverse complement.
CTTCGCCTCTGCATTTAATTTAGCGACACCATAGTAATTTTGTTGTTTTAAATTATTTACTTGTATGTTTACCTTAGTATTGTAACCTGCTGGTTCACTAAATTCTGTTCCATAAGCTGCCCCGCTACTTAAATTAATATATAATGTCTGTCTTGATTTATTATTCAGATAGTCTATCACTAAATTGTCGTAGTACTCGGTTATATGGAATATTTGATGATAATCTTCTTTCAATTTTCCAGGATCACCTATTCCAATACAATTAATAACAACATCATAATAGTGATATCCAAATTCATTCAAGGAAAAACATTTAATTAGTGGATTGCGATCTTGTGAGATATCAGTTATGTATGATTTCATATTTTCAAATGACCTTGCATAAAGCAGCAAATTATATTGATTATTTGCAGCCAATTCAAAAATTATATTTTTTGCAATGTGACTTGTTGCACCTAATATAGCTATAGACTTATTTTGCAATTCAGTTAAGTTATCAGCCATTATTTTGGAACTTCCATTTCTTCTACAAGATCAATTAACATAATATCCTTTAATTCTTTGCGTTCTAAATGTGGTGACATGTCTTCAATTGGTCTATTTACTACTAATTTAGGATTAACAGCAGTATCCTGAATCAGAGTTACATTGACGAAAGATGGTCCCTCGCTTTCCAATACTTGCTTAAGAACATCCGTCACTTCTCTACTATTTGTAATATTGTAAGCAGGCACATCATAAGCCATAGCGATATCATTTAATCTAGGAGCAGTATAAACAGTGGATTGCTTCCGTCCTTCAAAATAGAGATCCTGGAACTGTCTTACCATTCCTAAACAATTATTATTCATAACAAATATTTTGATAGGTAAACCATATCTTACAATTGTATCAAGCTCTTGAATATTCAATTGAATTCCACCATCGCCAGCAATGACAATTGCACGTTGGCCAGTGGATAATGCAGCTCCTATAGCTGCTGGCAACGCAAAACCCATTGCTCCCATTCCACCTGAATTAAGCAGTCGCTGATTTTCTTTTATTTTAAAGGATTGTGAGGCCCACATTTGATGTTGACCTACATCAAGACATATTACATCGCCTTCATTAGATAAAACTGATAATTCCTCAATAAACTCATTGGGATCTATTTGTCCTGGATTCACTTTTCCTCTAGTAGGGTATTTTTTTCTATAATTATTAATTACTTGATACCAATCCTGAAGATCTAAAGAATAGTTATTTTCAATTTTTTCATTAAGCTTTACAAGAAAATCTTTCACATTTGAATGAATTGCAACATCTACCGCCACTTTTGCATTTAGTTCTAGAGCATCAATATCTACATGAATTTTTATTGCAGCTCTCCCAAAAGTATCTGGTCTTGTTCCTGTTTGTCGCGTATCTAATCTAGACCCTAATATGATGAGTAAATCGCAATTCGCTAACGTTAGGTTGCTATAACGATTTCCATAAGAACCTATTAAGCCAAAAAATGATTCATGCGTATGCGGAATGGAGTCTAGTCCCATTAAGGAGGATACAACAGGAATACCTGTCTTATTGATAAATTGTCTTAAAGAGTCTTGAGCACCCGCTATTCTTATTCCACCACCTACCAATACAACTGGTCTCTTTGATTGGCTTATAAGTGAAAGCACATTATTTAATTGATTATCATCTACAACAGCTGTTTGTTGTTCCTTAATCATTTCAAAATATTCTTGACTATCATAAAAACTTTCTAAATGATCTGGCTCAATATTATCTCTTTGAAGATTCATTGGAATATCCAAAAGAACGGGTCCTGGCCGTCCTGTCTGAGCAATAAATACAGCTTTTTCAAGATGAAATCTAATTTTTTTGGGATCAATAACCATTTCTGAGTATTTAGTTAAAGAATCTACCACACTAACAATATCCGTTTCTTGAAATCCTATCTGTCTCACGGGCTTATCAAATTTATATTCGTATGTATTTACTTGACCAGTAATAAACAGACAAGGAACGGAATCAAAATAACAACTGCCGATCCCTGTTACAAGATTTAATGCTCCAGGGCCACTTGTGGCCATTGCAACACCTAATTTCCCATTCAGTCGCGCGTATGCTTCTGCAGCAAATGCACCTGCTTGTTCATGACGGACAGAGATACATTCCATATCATCTCTCTTTGCTACAGAATCTAGTAAATGAGCAATCGCACCACCTATAAATTCAAATACATGTGAAACACCCTGTTGTTTAACAAAATCAATTACATAATCTGAAAGCTTCATAGTACAACTCCAATCTACAAGTTAATTATTCAGATTACATTACTTTGATTGCACGTACTCAACAATTTGTTTAATTGAAAAATCATACATATCCTTTTGGTCTCTATATGCGAGTGTCCACTCTATTATTTTATCTATTGTATAATCAAGTGACCATCTTGGCTTCCACTCTAATTGTGAATGTGCTTTAGAACAATCTAATTTTAAATAATGTGCTTCATGGTGATTATTAGCGGTATCTAAAATAAAAGAAGTATCTCCTCCCCATTTATCACACATCCGCTCAACAATCCAACTTACAGGCTTAGCATCTGAATCATTTGGACCAAAGTTCCATGATTCTGCGTAAGTTGTACCTTCTTCATAAAGTCTTTGCGCTAACTTCATATAACCACTAAGTGGCTCTAATACATGCTGCCACGGTCTAATTGCAGATGGATTTCTTATAACTATATCTTTTTCTGCTAATAAGGAGTTAATACAATCAGGAATAAGACGATCTTTAGCCCAATCCCCACCTCCAATTACATTACCTGCTCTAGCTGATGCTATAGCAACCCCATGATCAGCAAATCTATTTTTGTTAAAAAAAGAGTCTCTATACGAAGCGGTTACTAATTCTGAACAAGCTTTGCTATTAGAATAAGGATCGTATCCTCCTAATACATCAACTTCTCTATATCCCCATTGCCATTCCTTATTTTCATAACATTTATCAGTTGTAACATTTACAACAGCTTTGACATTCCCTGTTAGTCGGACAGCTTCTAATAAATTAACTGTTCCCATTACATTGACGGAATAAGTCTCGACTGGTTCTTCATATGAATATCTCACTAATGGTTGAGCAGCCATATGAATGACTATTTCAGGACTTGAGCTAACCATTGCTTTATGTAGTGACTGAAAATCTCTTATATCACCAATGATTGATGCATGAATTTTTGTTTCAATTTTGCATTCATTGAACAAAGAGGGTTCAGTAGGAGCTAAAAGTGAATAACCAGTCACTTCTGCTCCCAAATGCTGTAACCACATCGCTAGCCAGCTTCCTTTAAAACCAGTGTGACCAGTTATAAATACTCGTTTCCCGTTCCAAAATGTACTCATCATTCCCAAACTTTCCACGGAGCATCACCTGTATTCCATAAGTCTTCTAGATGATTCTTATCTCGTAACGTGTCCATTGGCTGCCAAAAACCATTATGTTTATAAGAGTAAAGTTCACCATTTCTGGCCAATTGCTCTAATGGTTCTTTCTCCAGTATTGTCTCGTCATTCTCGATATAATCAAAAACCTCAGGTTGCATTACAAAGAAACCTGCATTTATCCAAGAACCATCACCTTTAGGCTTCTCTTGAAAGCCTTTGACCTCATTACCTTCTTCTAATTCAAGCGCACCAAATCTTCCGCTAGGCTGAACAGATGTTACTGTTGCTAATCTTCCATGCGACTTGTGAAAATATAAAAGCTCATTAATATTAACATTAGAAACACCATCTCCATATGTAAGCATAAAAGGTTCATTATTCACATATCTTGCGATCCTTTTCACTCGTCCACCAGTCATCGTGTTTATGCCCGTATTGACCAAAGTAACTTTCCATGGTTCAGCCGAATGGTGATGAATAACTGCTTGATTATCACCAGTAAAATCAAAAGTCACATCCGATTCATGTAAAAAATAATGAGCAAAGTATTCCTTTATATAAAACCCTTTATACCCTAAACAAATAATAAAATCATTAAATCCAAATGATGAGTATGTTTTCATGATGTGCCATAGAATAGGTC
>NZ_JBFRDK010000175.1:0-12582 GCF_052113545.1 Paenibacillus sp. TAF43_2 | reverse complement strand
AAGGTGTTTCTGGAAATGTCCTCGCTCGCGTTGGTGTAGCTCCAGTTATATAAATAAACGCCAAGTAAGATAATAGGCAAAATGACGACGAGATGCATGATAACAAGCCTTAAAAACAAAGCATGGCGCATGGAATTGACGGGTATCTTAAGCAATCTTACACAACTCCTCGCAAGCAGCTTTATCTATGGAGGGAACAAGGAATACTAAAGGAACGCCATGAGAGAACCTACTTCTTATCTAGGATGTACCGTCTTTCTTGGTAAACCACTCGTTTACCTCAGCCGTCATCTGCGATCCGCCTAATCGATGCCATTCTTCAACGAAACGGTCAAACTCCTCGATAGGCCGTCCAAGAATAATGTTCATGTATGTTTTATGCTTCAAATCGTCTAATATGGATTGCTTCTCGATAATCGCTTGCGTCGGAACGCCGACGAACTTCTCGTAGAGCAGCTGATTGTTTTTTTCATAATCCCTGAAGATGGAGAACGCCCYCTTGGGCCCGTAAGTTCGTTCCCACCCCCAGCCGGTCACGTTGTTTTTAGTCAAATACGCATCGATATTTTTTTTGATCGCTTTAGCCTCATCATGCAGCACCGCTTCGTCTCCCGTGGTTCGGAATTCATCCAGCTGCAGAAAAGCCTCGTAGTTTTTGAGCAATGGCGCGGGAGTAAAAGGCGAGAGCTGCCATGCTGGATACGGAGTGCTGTAGTAGGTTTCGTATTCCGCTGTAACGCCCCAATTTTTCTCTAGATGCAAATTGATCATTTTCACGATCGCTTCGGGGTGCTCTACCCCTTTTTTGACGGCTAGAAACTGCGTAGTCGCAAAGCGAAGCGGTACTTTGGGCTTCTCGCCGTTATCCGACACAATAGGGAATGGCTGCCAGTCCGCATCGGCATCCTTCTCGTAGCTCGCTTGAACCAGGAATGAACCCCATTGCTCTCCGAACATCATGCCGATTTTCCCTTCCGAGATCATCGCCTTCTCTTTGCGGCCGTCCTTCAACGCAAATTCCGGATCAATTTGTCCATCGCGGTACATCTGCTGAAGAACGGCTAGCGCCTTTTTCACTTCCGGCTGTACGGCTCCATTCATAAGCTTGCCCATATCATTCTCCAGCCAAATGTTTGGGTAAGCGCCGTAACCGGCCATAAAATCCAAAGCCCCCATAACGGGATCCCACAAATATTGCGTGAGCGCCAGCCCGTACGTGTCGTTTTTGCCGTTTCCATCGGGATCGTCTTCTGTAAACGCTTTCGAAATTGCGAGCAAGTCATTCATCGTCTCTGGCGGCTTTAAATCGAGCCGCTTCAGCCAATCGGTCCGTATCCATAAGTATTGGGCGCCTTCGATCGATGCCGACGTTTCTGGTATCGCCATCAGCTTCCCGTCAATCGTTGCCGCCTCAAACGGCCCCGTCCCTTCCTGGTTCAGCACATCCTTAGTGAACGGCGCTGCATACTGCTCGTACACGCTGGTTAAATCCTGCATGAGTCCTTCGTTTGCCAATTGCCGCAACTGCTGCGCATTCACTCTGACGATATCGGGTATATTGCCTGATGCTAGCGCAGATCCTAATTTTTGTTGATAGAGATCCCTTTTGGCCGTCCATTCGTACTTAACCCGAATGCCAAGCACATCCTCGTAGAGCTGGCTCCACCGATTGTTATCGAGTGTCTCCCCCGGAAAATTGGCAATCAAATCAGTAAAATCTTCGTCTATTTCCCGTACGAGTGAAATTTCGATCGGAGGATTATATTTAGTTAAGCCTAAATCCGTATACATCGATTGTTCCATACCTTCGGTATCCGACTTTTCTGCCACTTCATTATTTTCGCACGCCGTAAGCGTCTGCATAAACATGAATACGGCGAGCATGAGCGCAGCCTTATTCCAAATTCGCCTCCTCAAGATGACAACCCCATTTCTCGACAACGAATTAATCATGCATGTTTATTATTCTCCATGATTAATCACCAAAAAAGCAAGAGCCAATCCTTTATAATGTTACCCAATCTTTACTTGATGAAAAAACGAGTCGCAATTCAAATGCCGATTGCCGATAGCATGCAAAAAACACGCCGGTTCTGGCGTGTTTTCATGTAGGCCTATTATTCCTCTCCCAGCTTAAGCGCTTGGCTAATTCGCGTACGCGACAACCGGTAGACGAGAATCGACAAGCCGATGCCAATCGTGAGCCCAACGATGCCATAGAGCTGCACATAATCGCCAAGCTTGCGCACGATTTGGAACGGCGGCACTTGCTCCGTTGTTGCGAAAGACATTTCGAACAGCGGAACGTATAGATCGCTCGTCAAGTTGCCGATATAGACGCCGATAATGATTGCGGCTCCCGAGGTGAGCGCCTGCTCGCTGACAAGCATGCCGAATACCTGGTAGAACGGAATGCCCATTGCCTGCAGCACTCCGTATTGAAGCGTGCGTCCGGATAAGGTCAGTACCCAGAAGATCAAGAAGCCGAAGAAGCAGATGAGCATTGCAACGGCAAAACCAAGCGTCATAACGCCGTTCATTGCCATCCGCAGCGGAGCGTTTTCGGACTGTATCAATTCCTGCTTTGCGTCACGGACACTCACAAGCGGAATTCCTTTCTCCGCAAGCTGATCGTAGATATGCGAGCTGGAAATGCCGGCCTTCAGCTTATACCATACCTCGTATGGCTCGAATCCAATTCGATTCTGAATTGTACCCAGATGTCCAACGATCAGATGAGGTTTCTCCGTCTTCATGTCTCCGAACGACCTTTCGGAAGGCAGAGGATTCCATGTCGGCCAATAGTCGATAATGCCATATACAGTGAACAGGGCTTGGGATTGTCCCTGCCAATAAACCCGAATATTATCGCCCGGCTTTACGCCGTGCTCCTCAGCAATGGAACGAGAGACGAGCACCGCCATCGGGTCTGGCGCAATAAGATTAAGATAGTTGTTAATGTGAGAATCAAGCAATCCGTCTTTCATCCAGACCGTCTTGCCGTAATCCAACGTGTCGATGCCGATTACCGTCATAACGCCTGAGCTCTTGTTTTTCGTTTCTACGAAAAACGCGTCTTCCTTCCTGAACACTTTGGCTGCCGATTCCACGCCATCCAGCTCTCTCATCGGCTGGATGGGCGGCTCAATGTACTTAATTTGCTTCGAATTCGGTGCCAGACTTGCTTGACCTCCGGAATCGGACTCGTAGGTTTCCCACTTGGCCTTCACCGTGATATCCGCGCCGATAGCATATTGAATTTTACTTTCCATATTATCGTTAATTGTCCGCGCTGCATTGGCACTGAACAACCCTGTCGCTACAGTCATAATTAGAAACACCTTGATCGTCAAATATTGGCCGGATGAGCGACTGATCTGCACAAGCGAATGGTAAAGCGACGGCGGCCACCATCTGCGACCAGCCCAATATAAGAACCGAATGAACCATGGATAGACGCGAAGCGCCAATAGCCCCCCGCCAAGCGTGAACATTGCGGGCATGAAGAACAGCAGAGGATCAACCTGCAAGGCATTGGCATCGAGCGCAAGCCGCTGCAAATCGTCCATTCGTTTATTGAAGTTAATCAGTAAATAGATGGCCAATCCGACCAAAATAATATCAATTCCGCTCTTGTACCAGAACGAGAGCTTAGTTCCTCGAGCCATCTTCTGCTTGTGGCTAACGATGCTGACGCGAGTAGCCATAAATGCCGGAATCAGGATCAGCAGAAGCGCCGCACCAACGGCAACCGCTCCAATCTTGTAAGACTTGCTGCTCAAGCTGATCTCAAGCGCCGAACGCTGGACGAACTCCAGAAAGCCGCTGGAAGCGCCAAGCAATTGTGTAAATTTCACGCCAAGAAACGGTCCGATCGCAAGTGCACTGAGGCCAAGAAGCAAGCCTTCTACGGTATAAGCCGTCATCAGCTGCGTACGGCTTGCTCCTCGGCTGCGCAGCACGGATATCTCCGTCTTCTGCTGATTAATAATCAGGTTTGCAACCATATATAAATAGAAGGAGAGCATTAGCATGACGGGCGTATACAACGCCAACATCATAACGGCCAGTTGATTCTCCGTCGCATGATATGATGCCGCTGTCGGTGTTGCCGGAATTTCGACCTCGGCAATGCCGATATAACCTTGGAAAAAACGTCTAATCTCGGTATCCGCCTTAACGAGCTGATCGATAAACTCAACGTTCAACTGCTCATATTCCATAGCATAACGCCATTCAAGGAAAGCGATTGCCGCTTTACCTCCTTGTACAAACTCGCGCTCGAACGTCTCGAATGGAATCATGAATCCGTCAACGACCTCTTCTGCAACAAAAGGCAAATATGGCTCCGCATTCGGATCGGTTACAATAAGTCCAACAGGGATTACACGGAAGCGTGCACGATCCCCTGTCATCACTTCGGCGATCAGTTCCTCTCCGAGCTCCCTCTTCGTCGACAGCAAGAAGCGTTCTGTAACGAGCGCCTCGTAGACGCCGTCCGTTCGATCGACGGGCATCCGTCCCTCAATAAGAAGAACCCGATGTTCCATGTCCGTCAGCGTCCTAAAGCCGCCTGTCCCATTCAGCACTTTCTTCTCTTGCTCCGACGCGTCCGCCCCGTATATTTTCATTTTTGATGTAAATCTTTGTTGGTAGAACGCTCTTGCTTCCATTCCCAACCGCTCGGGTATCGATTGTACGAATTGATCGGCCTCGGCGATCTGGCTTCTCGTCTTCTCGTCCGTCGTCTTGGAGGAGACGGTCGTACTAATCCCTACATATCCAGGAAATACGGCTTCCCTCTCTTGAAGCTGCTGGAGCTCCCTCAGCAACGTCCGCTGCAGGATCGCATCAGAATAAAGGGGCATCGAGCAGAATAGAGCCACGCATACAGTCAGACCGAACCACAAGTTCAGCTGCAGCCACTTATTATTCACCATCTTGCGGAGAATCATCGTCCATAATGCCATATCTACACCCCCGTCCTTGATATGAAGTTCATAGCAGGTTGGTTAGAAACCTAGATTATCGGTAAGCCAATGACTGCACTTCGAACATTCGGCTATATTCCCCTTGCAAGCTTAGCAATTGTTCATGTGAGCCTTGCTCGACTAGTGTGCCATTCTTCATTACTAGAATATGATCCGCCATTCGGCAGCTTCCGAGTCGATGAGAGATGAGCAGCGTAATGCGGCCTTCGGCCAGCTCCGTGAATCGCTTGAACAACTCCGCTTCAGCCATCGGGTCCATGGATGCTGTAGGCTCGTCCAGTACCATAATGGCAGAATCTCGCATAAACGACCTCGCGAGGGCAAGCTTCTGCCACTGGCCGACAGACAGCTCGTGCCCCCCATCGAAGATCGGGCCAAGCAACGTATCCATGCCGTCCGGAAGCCCTTGCACAACGTCCGCAGCACCGGACCGCGCGGCAGCCGCCTCGATTGCGGCCAAGTCTTCCATCCGGCCTACATCGCCGAACCCAATATTATCCTTCACGGATACTTGGTATCTAAGAAAATCCTGGAATACCGCTCCAGTACGGTCGCGAAATGTGTTAACGTCCAGCTCCATCAAGTCAACGCCGTCGTATTTTATAGAGCCCGAATATTCACGGTAGAGGCCAATGAGGCAATTAACGAGCGTGCTCTTGCCCGCGCCGTTCTCCCCTACAATCGCTACTGTCTGATTCGGTTTGATTCGGAACGATATATCGTTAAGCACTGGCTTCAGGCTGGTTGGATAGGCAAAAGTCAAATGATCAACGGTAATGCCTTCCGCAATGGGGCTATTCAGCACATGCCGTCCCTGCCCGTTCTCTTCCTCCGAATCCAAAAAGTCGTAATACTCGTTCATGACGAGCGTTTCCTCGTAGATAGACGATAAGTTCTGAGCAATCATGCGCATTGAAGCTTGAGTCGTGGCCAGCACTTGCGCGATCGCGACATAAGCCCCGAGCGATAGCTGCTGTGAATAACATACCCAGACTGCATAACAGGAGAATAAAAAGGCAAGCACTCCGTTCAGACCTTCAATTCCTATTCGCATCTTTTGCGCTCGAAGCTCGACCTTCTTCTGCTCGCCAGCATTTTTCCAGAAATATCCACCCCAATAGTGTAGCAGCTTATTAGCGTGCCGATACAATCTGACCTCCTTAGCGGACTGACGGTTGGTCATCAGATCGAAGAAGTAGAACAGGCGCCGCGAGAACGGCGTCTGCACGCGCATCAGCCAATACTTCCATTCACCGATTCTCATATGTACAACAAGCGTCGGAACCACAACAAGCACCATTCCCAGCGACAATACAAAGCTGAAATGCCACAGCAGGGCGAAGAATGAAGCAACCGTGAGCAGCGATTGGCAAATGGAAAAAAACTGCTCTATCAGTTGAAAACCTCGAAAAGAGACGTTCATCTTAGCCCTTTGCAGTTGATCATAGTATTGTGGCTGCTCGAATCGAGACAGCGGAATACTCATTGATTTCCCCGCCAGCATCGTTTCCATTTTGAATTGCGTCTTCTGTTTCATCAGCATCGTCATGTATTGGGCTGCGGCATCCAAAAGCGCGCCAATCAGCAGCAGACCGCCGCTTGCCGCCAGCCACTTGACGGGCTCCGACATCTCGCCATCACGCGTGAGCAGTCCGGCGACCGCATCTGTCAATTCCTTCACGACCAATACCTGCATAGCCGGAATGAATGCGCTCACAACTCGCATAACGAGAAGCAGCAGCACAAGTGGCGCCGATAAACGCCACACGAGCATCAATGAACGCCCCAGTATGGCTATTATGCTACGAATCCCGATGTTTGGTCTCTGAGTTTGATTTGTCATATTCATCTTCTCCATTGCACGCATAGGATTCCGGCTGCTCAAGGTGATGCCATAAAGTCAGTTCAAGCATGAGACGCCTCCTTTTTATCTTTCACAGATTCATAACACTTCGAAAAGTTGTTTCGCGTATGCACTTTCATTTCAAATCCTACTCTAACTCTAAAGCATAATGTTGCAGGGATTCACGAATCGGCAGGCCATTATGAATGGCAGCTAACCGATTAGGACTTCACTATCGAGATATCCACGGTATGTGACACAATCTACCGCTGCGATACGCCCGCCGTTCAAACTTGTCGCCCACTCCAGCGTATAAGGGTTAAGTGGAATATAAACGTTCTCTCCTGCTGCTCYCAGTTTGACAATCGTATCGTTCAGCTTTTCCCAGTCCCATTGACTCGAAGGCTGGTCCAAACCAAGCGATTCAAAAGCTTGCTTATTATAGAAGACAATCATTGGATTGATCTTGCTCTTAATGCCCAGCACGTAGCCGTCATTAGAGGAGATCACATACTCGCTAACGCCTGTTTCATTCATATTCAGCGGTTCAATTGCGCCGCGCCGATACAATTCTAGCATCTGATTAGGCGCAAGTTCGAAGATATCCGGTACATCCTGTACACTCTGCGTTACTGTATACAAATCGGCTGGCTTTGTAGTTTTTATCCAAGTCGGCACAGAATTAGAGCCTTGTGTAAAATTATAATCATTTATCCAACGTATCATAATGTTCGTATTGGGATTGAGATCTCCAAATCGTTCGATTTTCCGCGCTAGCCGATGGTGCTCTACACCATAAAACGAGCCGTTAATGGATACAAGCTGGATGGTCAGCGTGTCTTTCGACTTGGGTTCCTCACTGTTCCGTGCTGCTTCTTCAACTGTTGTTGTCGACACGCAGCTGGATAATAAAGTGATGAAAAGCAATGCTACATTTATCATCATTGTGTATTTCACGACAGGGCTCCCACGATTTAAAAAGTAATCTGTCAGATAACCGATTAGACTTGCTGCTCTGCATTGGATCTTTGCCGATAAAAGGCTAGTCTGCTTTTCTTCGGCTGCTTCGGAGCCCACGTAAGGAGAAGGTCAAATTGCTCTTCATTCGTAATCAATCCTTTGGATGTGACTTTACCATCCGGAGATAGCAAATAGCCGAATGGGAACCGATCGGTCTTAATTGCTTTCAAGCTTTCCTCGTTCTCCAGTTGAACAATCGGCACCATAAGGCTGTAGTTATGACCGATTGCCTTAACCTCTTGCAAATCACCATACATCATTGAGATAAACTCGTATTGATCGTTTTTGTTCTGCATGAAAGGATTGATTAGTGGATATAACGTCGTGCATGTGCCGCAGGTCGGAGAGGTTACCAATATAATTTTCTTTTTTCCTGAATCATTATGAACCGCAGCTTGTCCGCCAGTGATCGTCTGAAAGTGTGTTACTGGAAATTGCTCCCCTAGCGGCGCACCGAAATCGGAGTACAACAGTTCTTTTAGCTTGAAAGGCATATAGACCTTATTGCGCAACCGCAGCACACTGACCGCTAACATTATGACTAATAACCATAGAACAGCATTCGCAATGGATTGCATGTTATCCAACTCCCCCTTACTTGGAACCGTCACTTGCTAAAGTACCGAATGCCGCGTACGGCATTAAGCTGTAAACCAGAAGCACACCGATCGAACCAACTCCAGCATAATAGATATCTTCGATTGGATACTCCACCCATACAGTTGTTGTTCCGGTTGATAAGAGATATAGGGTAATGACAAGTAACAGGACAACCCGTAGTACCGTATTCCAACCGAACGACTCTGGATTAATATTGCCGAAGCAATTACAGGCCACTTTCAGCTGGCGTTTATATGCCCGGTAGATAGACCACACAAAGCAGCCTAGTAAACACAAGATTATTAAATACGCGAGATACTGAGTCCCTGAAAATATAAGTAGGATCGAAACAGATAATTCTAGCAGTACAACAACAGCTGCACTCGGTAAAACAAGTCGGCGGCTGATTTCTAATTGTTCAATCGTCTTCTTAAAATCTGCGAAACTGATTAGTTTTCCGAATCCAGACAACAAAAAGGTAACCAACAACAGGAACTGCAAAAAGGGACCCATCACTTTATGATCCTCCTATTCCAACATGAAATATAATGAGAAAACACGGCATAAAGCCGTGTTTTCTCATTATTGTAAGCATGTAGTCCACTGATTTTAAAGGTTGCAGCAACCCGACGAAGTCTGGGATAGAATGACACCATCACATACGTAATTCACCAGTTGAACCCCCAGTTTAGAAGAACCTCCGCAGGAACTCGCCAGACAGCCCCCTGATTGATATCCACACATATAATCACCTCCGTTTCTATTTTTTTACCAAGACCAGTCCTTAGAGAGTACAGACTACAGAATCGACAAAACTCTCGGACTCACAACCATTTTAACATTTATGGAATAATTTATAATACATGTCTAATTATTGTTTTTTATCTTAAAAACATTATTTGTCTCTCGCATCGCTATCCAGTTGATCCGCATACTGTTTTAGCATATCTCTAATTGACTGCCCGTCCCTGATCGCAAGCAGTGGTTTTGGCAAAAATAATTGTATCGCGTCATAAAAACCGATTTCGGCTACCTCATGCGTACTAAGTATTGCTGGAACGGACCTTTTCATAGCCATTATAATTATCAATTTCCGTGCAGCGTCCACTGGCTCCTTCAAGGTTCTTGTAGCGGTCTGAAGTGTATGCGAAGCAATATCCGAATACAATGAATCTCGATCTTCTGATAGATACCGAATTAACTGCATAGCCAATTCTTTATGTTCAGATTTCGAGGTTAGGGATAATCCCGATATTAAAGCCGGATTATGACCGTTCGTTCCCACAGGTAACGCTGCCACTCCGATTTGGTTATTCTCTTGCGCAATCTCCTCATAGCTGTTTTTCATAGATATATTAAAACCATACGCATATTCTATCGCTAGCTCGATTTTACCATCGACCAAATCGTAAGGCATAGGGGGACGTATATCAGTTAAGGACATCGAGGCATATTCCATTTTCGTTCCGATAGTCATAATCCACTTGGCGGCTTTAATTGCATTATCACTATCGATATAACCGGCGAATGACCTGCCGTCTACTCCGACAACACGTCCACCGTACAGTCCCGTTGCCCACTCCAGTGTAAATGGCGATAGAGGAATATAGAGCGTCTCTCCCGCAGCCTTCAGCTTGACGATCGCATCGTTCAACATATCGATATCCCATTTTTCCGAAGGAACTTCAATCCCCAAGGCAGAAAAAATATCTTTATTGTAGTAAAGAATCATCGGGTTAATCTTGCTTTTCATACCCAGAACATACCCGTCATTAGTCGCAATCGCATAATCGACTAGATCCGATTCGTTCAAATTTAACGGCTCGATAACTCCCATCCGATACAATTCTCGCATCTGGTAGGGTACCAGTTCAACGATATCCGGAACGTTATTAGAGTCCTCATACAGCTCAGAAGGTACCTCAATTGGAGTCCAAGGTGCAAACAAAACTGGAGATTTGCTATACGGATTATTATAAGACTGAACCCACTCGATCTTAATTTCCACATTCGAATGCATATCGGCAAAACGCTGGATCTTCTGAGGGAGCGTATCCCCGCTATAACGACCAACCAGCTTAATGGTTAGCTGCTGTTTCTCCCCGACTCGAGCAGAAGTATCGTTATTCTTGAGTGTATGMGATGACGACATACAACTCGATAACGTCATAACGAAAATAAGCAGTATCCCAAGTTTTCTGATGTTTGACATGAACATATTTCTCCTCTACGCCTTTGCTTCACATGACAATGTAATGTCAGATGCTAATCTCTAGAGCCAAATTCAATTTCTAATTCTTTCGCATATTGCTAACGCCTCTCTCCCATTCTGTCCATTCACGATCACTTGAAGAGACTTGGTGCTGCTCAACCATTTTTCTTGCTCAATATTCGGCTTTCCTCCAACATTCACGGGTTCATCTAATTGATCGTAATTTGTACATTCGGATACTTTTCGCGGAAACGGTCGATTTTGAGCTTCAACGGATTATCCTCGTTTGACGAAGCCATCTGGGCCCAGGAAACAAGCTGTATGATCAATGATTGACTTCTCTCAATCTCAACTGGCACTGCCTCTTCTGTTACAATTGTCGTACAGCCGGATATGAAGACCGTTTTTAGCAGTAAGATTGCAAATAACCTTTTGAATTTCATGACGCTCATCCTCCTTTTGCTTGTTCGTCAATGTATACGAAATGTTTTCTTCATAAAAAAGTGTATCGTTTACATGTTTTGTAAACAACCTTTTGTTCAATGGTTTCTATACCTGTTAGATGATGGGATTTTCCACACAAGAGCATGGGTCAGATACTCATTTCATCGCACTAAAAAAACAAACAAGCAGCCGACATGGTCGACTGCTTGTTTGATCTATTCATTGCCTCTATTCGGTTACGAATATGACTTTCTAATCGTCCCACGTAGCGAACCCACTTTGTTCAAGACCTGCTCCTTAAGGGTCATCCATGCAGCTACAGGACCAACCAATGAAGCCGGCATCAAGATCTGCCTCGGTACAATCTCGAATGGAAACGATGGAGCTCTCCTCCTCTTATTTTCAATCATTTCAGGTTCCTTCAGATAACGTTCTTGCATTAAAAGCTCCGTAAATATGGTGTTTTAGGTAGAACAAACTCCGCATATACCTCACCAGAAGGGTGGGTATTTCCTGTTTCAACAAATCCTAATGAGGCATATAAATTTTTCGCAATTATGTTTTCGGGGTTATAGGTAACTTCAACGACCCTCGCTTCACCATGAGGAGATGTCTTAGCGAATTCTACAGCTTTTTCCATGGCTTCCTTCCCATATCCTTTGCCTTGATATCGCCCATCAATCATGATTTTAAAAACGCCATAGCTGCTGTATTCGAAATTTCCATTTCCATCGTCATAATACATCATGATAAAGCCGACCATAGTCTCATCTTTATAAATAGCAAATGTAATAATGACCTGCCCCTCTTTTGATGCGTGATATATGCTTCTGCGAGTGCATGTCCACAATCATTATTTTTCAAGCTCCTACAACCACGCGGTAACGTGAAGCCTGAAGGTTAAACATTTGAGCGTACTTTCCGTCCATTCTCATAAGCTCTTCGTGTGAGCCTTGCTCAATTATTTGACCATTTTCCATCATGAGTATGCGATCCGCCATTCTGGTCGTCGATAAGCGGTGTGAAATAAAAATGATGGGTCGATCTTCTGCCTTCTCCAGCATGACTTGATTCAAATGATATTCGCTCATGGGATCCAATGCGCTGGAAGGCTCGTCCAATAGGATGAGAAGAGTCGGCTTGGCGAACACTCTTGCGATCGCTACCTTCTGCGCCTCTCCACCAGATAGCYCTATCCCGGCATCGTCAAACTCCTTGGTAACGGAAGTATCGGTCCCCAATCGCAAAGTCTGCAGCTTATTGCCAAAACCGCTTTTCTCCAGCGCTTCTCTTGCCAGAAATGAATCGCCGGATGAAAACTGATTCATGACGACATTTTGGGAAAGCGTAGCAGCGAACAGCTGATGATCCTGAAACACTGAGCTAATCTTCATACGATAATCATCCAGCTTGAACTGATCGATTTGTATCCCATTTAAACGAATTTCCCCCGAGCTTGCATCGTATAGACG
>NZ_JBFRDK010000174.1:0-12646 GCF_052113545.1 Paenibacillus sp. TAF43_2 | reverse complement strand
ACCTTAGCCGGTAGGTATCGAACTGTTCTTTGGTTAAATCTTGAAGACCATACAGCTTCATCATCCCGCGGCGAATGGCAATATCTCCCCAGCTCACGACATCTGGGCGCTCCATCGCATGAATGAGCAGCATTTCAGCCGTCCACTTGCCAACTCCCTTTAAGGACATCAGCTGCTTGATTACTTCTGCATCCGATAAGCGGTTCAGCTCTTCCAGCCGGATTTCACCATGTATAATCGACTCCGCAATGCTTTTTATGCAAATGGCCTTCTTCATCGTTATCCCGCAGCTTTGAATCTGATCTGCCGTTTGATTAGCTATGTTCAATGGGGTTATTTCGCCAAGCCGCACCTGCATTCGCTCCCATATGGTGTGCACTGCTTTAGCTGAAATCAGCTGGCCTACAATCGCATAAACGAGTGAAGTGAATAAGTCCGGCATGATGATGCGTTCGACTTTTCCGAGCCGAGACATGGCAGCACCAAGCGCTTCATCTACGTTTTTCAAATAATCGATCTCTGCTTGCCCATAGTCATAAAGCTTTGTTTGTATCGTTTGCAGACGGCTCGCCCCCTGTAAATCGAAATAAATAGCTGTATATTCTTACTATACCTCATCCGGCTTTGTATGTTTTGATTACCGAATATAATCGCAAGATAACGAAATCGGCGATGATGGAAATAACGGACATCAGATGCCTTATTTGCTTTGATTTCCTCTTTTTTCAGAAGTAACGGACATAGGGTACGCTAATTGGCTCCAATCGTTATAATTTAACACGATTTCGACCTAATAGCGGATCCTATGTCCGTTAGATTCAAATTAAGCCCGATTTATGAAGAATAGCGGAATCTATGTCCGTTAGCATCAAGCCTGAGCCACAAATGCATAAGAATGCTTAGAAGGAAAACGACCATTTCATAAAACAGCGGCAGTCTTGGACTGTTTCATCTCGTCCATCGCTGCCGCTGTATTTTAAGTGGGTTTTTATTTCTACTGCAGCAAGCGATAGTTGTTTTTGATGTAGTTAGCTCCGGATAGGATGGTCGACGCTAAGGCAACATACATCAAAATTTGATCGACAGGAATCGCTGTCAAAAAGCTGAGCGGACGATGGTTTAACAACACCGCTGAAATCGCAACAACTTGAAAGACCATCTTAATTTTGCCGAATTGGTCGGCTTGCAAGGCAATTTTTTGAGATGAGGCAACCATTCGAATGCCCGTTATAATAATCTCTCTTCCGATAATCACAACTGCGATCCAGCTGTAAATCATCTGCTCGCCTACCATTAATATTAACGCGGCGGATATTAGCAGCTTGTCTGCCAGCGGATCGAGCAGCTTGCCAAGATTCGTAATCTGATTATATTTTCTTGCGATATGTCCATCTAGTTTATCTGTCGCTGAAGCGAGTATAAATAATGCTGCGGCATAATAAATGCCATAGGTATCTATATGTAGAAAAAATTCTGATTTGCTGATTAACCACTCGGGGTATATCGGGAAAAATAAAATAAACACAGGTATTAATAAAATACGAGCAATCGTTATTTTATTCGCTAGATTCATAGGGTTCCTCCTTCGCATTATGCTAGTCATTATACCATATGTTGGTAGGCTTCTGAAAAAGCTGCCTGCGCGCCTCCATAACCTATCCTTTTATTCTTTCTTTAAAGACTGATTAAGCATATCCCAATCGGCATGCGAGGCATCAAACAGCATTAGCCCGTCTGTGTACCGGAAAGCCGAATGGAATACCTCACTCTGCCGCTCCGCGCTATTCATTTGATTAAGGGAAATGCCCGCATAGACCGGAACTTCTCCACCTGTGGCAATATTGCCAAGGGCCATATATTTCTCCACCTCGGCCAGCGTATCCTGATACGTACCAATCATGAGGAAATCCAAGTGCCGGACATAGCCAGTGCCTCGGTAGTCCTTGGTATAGACGGAGCCCTCCTGAAATTGAAGGCGGCTGTCATATTGAAAATCCGGGCTGGCCCAGTTTGCACCGTTGACATAATAGGTATCAAACCAAGACCMCACGTAGGCAGATAACAAAACATCGCTTCCCGTTTGTCGATTATGACCGTCCACCATCTCCTTGACCTCCGCAACAAAAGAGGTAATGACGCCTGCACGGAAAGCCCACCAGTCCAAAATCAATGGACCATCTATTCTCGTATTGCCTTCATAATCGAATATGTCCTCTGGCCAACGATGAAGCCGCTTGCCCCTTTCCGCCAAATATGCCTCAAAGCGGCTGCATGCCAAAGGACTGAAATCCGCCGTTTCATTGTCGTATCTGCCCCGGTCCAAAATAATGCCGTCCACCTGATAGCCGGCCATCACTTCCCGGAAAGCAGCCAATTGATGCTCGCGCACCTTCTCATGAAGCGGGTTGGAAAATGCAACCAAGCCCGGAGCCGAGCTGTCTCGCTGCCGCTTGATCACGCCTTCATCCTGATGCTTGTAAACCATTTCCTCCCATTCAGGATGCTCATTTAGAATCGCATATTGACCACGTACAATGGAGCCTTCTGCAAATACATTCATGGATGCATGAATAGCTAGGCCAAGCTGATGCCCCTCTTCTATAAAAATCTGCAGCAAATCCAGCTTTGGATAAGGAGTACCCTGCCCAGCGTTTACCAATTCACTCATGTGGGGACGCCTCGTCAGCGTATTTTTGAAGTAAGAAACGTACCCCTCCACCCCTTTAACATCAAGCGCAATATCCGTAACGCCTGCATGTTTTGCCCGCTCCAGCAGTTTTCTTACAGCGTCCGCAGACTGCAGCTTTCCACTGTTGGCTCTCTGATCTATCCAAAGGATGACCCTCTGCTTCCTCTCAGCACGGCTCTTAGAAAAAATAGCTAAGCTTCGAGCAACTGGAGTTTCGTTCCCCGCTTTGACCTCCACATCAACAAAGTTGACGCCAAGCGCCAGTTTCAGTTTATGGGCAAAAGCACCCTGTTCGTCTACCACAGCAGCTTCACCATTAACCATTAGCGCCGGAAACTCGCCTGCATTGCCGCCGCTCACATTACCGCTAACTGTGGTAACATTTTGCGTTTCCGTATAAACGGATGGATGGTCCAAATAAAGGCTGAATTCATGATCAGCAGCGCCTGCCAGCCCGTGATGATCAGTCACCGCACCATCCTTGCGCAGCTTGATCCGATCTCCTTTTCTAAAGCAGGTAGACAAAAAGAAGCGGCTGCTTTCCGGAGCATACAAAGGATCAAGGGCAAGAAGCACGTAACCATCCTCAGGGATGTCTAGTATCGTTGGGCCCGACCAGGCCGGGGCAAAGCCGACAGGCGCTTCATTAACGACGCGTAAAACCAAGCCGCCTGCTCCCACCTGCACCGCAACGCCATTCTGAGGAACAGTGACCGATTCCCCCCATGCGCTTGTAAACAAGACAAGCCACTCTTCGGCCGCCGGAATGGTGTTGACAGCCGTCATAGCGTGCCGATGCCCTTCTAATGTAATCGTAATATCCTCTGGCGCAGCTTCCACTTGGGCATGGATAGCAAGCATATCAACCTCACTGCCTTTATGCGGCTTAAATGGTTCGTTCATTTCTGTTCCCCCTCAGTCAATTATGCCGGGCATTTCGCCTGGGCGGCAAAGAGGCACCTGCGATTCGCAGCTGCCCCTTTGCCATCAAGCCTACGTCTATAGGCAAGCCATTATTTTGAAATGGTTTGATACCACTCGTTCGCTTCCTTGACGGATTCTGCGCCGCCTTCGGCCATCCATTGCGTCAGGAAGGTATCGTAGTTGTCTCTAGATTGCGCACCTGCGATATACATTAACACCGTGTCATCAAGCAGCTTCGTCAGCTTTTGCTTGTTTTTGGATACCGCATCGATTGGCGGCGCAATCGACATCGGATCAACGACAATATTGCCTTTCGCCGCGTTTTCCTGAAACGCCTCATAGTAGCTTTGCAGCACAGGGTCCTTCCGAACGCGCGCCTGCCAGTAAGCCGGATAATCATATTCATTAACCCCGGTCATGTAGGAGCTTGCATTGGTTAAGTCATCATTGAATTTAGGCAGAATGGGATAATATTTGCCATCCTTCACTTCGTGATGAACGCCTTCCTCGCCAATTGCGAGCTTTATGAAGATATCCTTCTTCAGCTTGGTATCGAGCAGCTTGATCGCATGCTCCTTTTGCTTGGATATCTTCGGTATCGCAATAAACCAAGTAGTTGCCAGGTTAACGCCAATCGATGATTTGCCATCCTTGCCAACTAAGTATGGAATAATGCCGATTTTGGCTTCAGGGAAGTTTTTGACAAGGGCAGCTTCTGCGCTAGAAGCACTCCACCAAGCCAGCTTGATCATTGCAGCATTGCCGCTGGAAAACTTCTCAATCGCTTTCGCACTCGTATTGATCGGCATTTCCGAATCCAGCAGCCCTTCGCTGTACAGCTTGTTCATATAAGCCAAAAATTCCTTCATCTGCGGAAGCTCTGCTTTATGCAGCAGCTTGCCATCCACATCGTTCCAGTCGTTCAGCACGCCGAATGCTGCTGCAATATCTCCATAGATAGAATCCTTTGAGCCCGTTAACGGAACAATATTTTTGGCTTTCTTGATCGCTTTCAACACCTCATACAGCTCATCCGGCGTTGTTGGGTTTTTCAAGCTCAGTTCTTCCATCCAATCCTGACGGACAACGAGCTCCTCGCCTACGCTAATGCCAGAGCCAGTCTCCGGTATAGCATAGATTTTGCCGTCGATCGTAACGCTTTCCCATGAATCTTCCTTAATCGCCGCTTTGATGTTAGGGCCATGGCTTTCGATCAGATCATTCAGCGGCTCCAGCGCGCCCGCTGTTGCCAGCTTGTAGAACTGAGCAGAACCCAGCTTCATGATATCGAAGTTTTGCTTGTTCGCAACCATCAAGTTCAGCTTCTCGTCGGCACTTTCCGCCGGTAGCATTTCATAGGTAACCTTGTAGCCGGTAGCATCTTCTATGTTTTTAGCAACCGGGTCTGCGTTCGGATCGAACAGGCTGTACTGCATCAGCATCGTAAGTTTGGGATTGCCTTCGCCATCTCCCCCTGTGCCGCTGCCCGGAGCTGGAGTGGAATTGTWGCCGCATGCGGCAAGAGCAAGAGCAAATACAAGGACTATGGCCAACCAAGAACCTTTTTTCATAGAGTACCCTCCCGAATATGTGTTTTAAAGTCAAACTGCATTACCCTTCCATTGCCCGCTATCATGACAAGCTGACAGCATCACCGCCTTTCATGCCGATAGGTTTAACCCTTAACCGAACCTACCAGCACACCTTTGACAAAATATTTTTGCAAGAACGGATAAACCATCAGGATCGGCAGTGTAGCTAGCAATATTGAAGCTGCCTGAATGGACTGGGGCGTTGTGTTCAGCGCCGCGTCCACGTTATCCTTCAAAAACTCGCTGCTGGAGGAAACCAATAGTTCCTTCAGATACAACTGCAGCGGTTTGAAATCCTGATTGGTAATGTAGATCATCGATGTAAAATAGTCGTTCCAGAACGCCACCGCGAAAAATAGCGCAATGGTTGCCAGCACAGGAAGCGACAGCGGCAAAACAATGGAGAATAAAATTCGGATGTTGCTTGCTCCGTCCAGCTTGGCGGACTCCTCCAGCCCGTCCGGCAGCCCTTCAAAGTAATTTTTGATAATCAGCATGTTGAACACGTTGATGGCCGCCGGCAGGAATAGAATAGGAAACTGATTGACCAGTCCAAGATTATGCATGAGCAGGTAGGTAGGAATCAGGCCGCCGCTGAACAGCATTGTGAAAATAAACATCAGCAGAAACCATTTTCTGCCTCGAAGCTGAACGCGAGATAATGGATACGCCGTAATGGTCGTGAGGAACAATCCTAACGCCGTCCCCACAATGGCCAAAAGAATCGAATTTTTTAAAGAGTTAAGGAACATGGAATCCTTGAGCACATACATGTACGTTCCAGTCTGAAAGCCAATAGGCAGCAAATTGACCTTGCCGGAAATGACCGCCGCTTCGCTGCTGAACGATTTGGCGATCAAGTTAACGAAGGGCAGCAGCGTCGTCAGACCTACCAGTATAAAAAATAAATAGTTGCAGAAATTGAACAGCTTCTCTGAAAACGATGTCTTCACGGTCACAGCAATCTCCCCTTTCAGTTACCAAATCCCGCGTTGCAGGTATTTGCGGCTAAGCGCGTTGCCCGCCAAGACGAGCGTGAAGGCAATAACGGATTCAAATACGCCAACAGCGGTCGTAAAGCTGTAGTCCTGATTGCCGAGGCCCATTCGGTACACATAGGTGCCGATGACATCTGACACCTTGTATACTGTGGGATTGTACATGACGAGAATTTGCTCAGTGCCAGCCTCCAGAATGCTGCCGAGCCTTAGAATAAACATCAGCAGTATAATGGGTGCGATGCCAGGCAGCGTAATGTGCCACAGCTGCTTCATCCGCCCCGCTCCGTCAATCTTGGCCGCTTCGTACAAGCCAGGATCAATCGTGGCGAAGGCCGCAAGATACACGATGGTACTCCACCCCGTCTCCTTCCAGCCCGCTGAGGTAATCAGAACACCGCGGAACACGCTGTTGTCCAGGAAAAACGAGATCGGCTCCATGCCGATCATACCCATTGCCTTGTTGACCAAACCGCCGTTGCTGGACAGCATGTCGATAAATAGACCGCTTACGATAACCCAGGACAGAAAATGTGGCAAATAGATAACGGTCTGAATCGCGCGCTTGAACAACATCCGCCTGATCTCATTCAACAGCAGGGCAATGAGAATCGGCAGCGGGAACAAGATACCGATCTTCAGAAAACTGATAATAACGGTGTTTTGAAAAACATGCAGAAAATCAGGAGAGTTGAACAGTTTGGCAAAATGCTTCCATCCCACCCACGGGCTAGCGTCATAGCCATCAAAGATATTGAAATCCTTAAAAGCGATGGTAATGCCGTACATCGGGGCATATTTGAAGAGCAAAAGAAACAAAATTCCAGGGACAAGAAGTGCATATAAATCCCAATCCCGTTTGACATCGGCAGCAAGCCGTTTGACATAATTGTTTTTAGCCTGGGGCTTATCCAGTGGTGCCGTTGCGCTTTTCATCGTATTCCCCCTCGATTTGATGCTTTCTACCTAAAATTGTAGTATCCAGCGCTCAGGGTTGGTAGAGTAATGCCATTACTATTTCTGGTACTTTGATGTTTGATTTCCTCACAAAGGAACGTAATCGGCATAAAAAAAGACAAAACCGCTTTCTACAACTGAAAGCGGTTTTGTCTTATAATTTTTTTGGTTATTGCACGCCACCTAATTAGGCGCAGCTTTTACGCTTTAACTCCACCTGGGTTGACGCCCCAATATTTACGGAACACCTTGGTGAAATAGCTCACATCCCGGTAGCCCACGAGACGAGCGGCATCATACACCTTGCCCCCATTCTGCAGAACGGATTTGGCCCGTTCCATCTTGCGCTCCAGCACATAGGTCGAAAAAGGTACTCCTGTCTCCTGCTTAAACAGCCGGCTTAAGTAAGATGAATTGATAAAAAGGCGATCTGCGACCGTATGCAGCGTAATATCCTGATCGATTTCCTGATTGACGATAGACAGAATTGAGCGTACCACTCCATTGCTCGTCGTTTTCCGCTGCTGCTGCAGATAATCGCAGATGCGGCCAGTCAAGCGGACTAGCCAGGCCCGAATCTGCTCCTTCGTCGCCAGCAGCCTGATGTTCTCGAAATAAATCATATCCTCTCCTGCCACGCAGCCAATTCGCCAGCCCTGCTTCTGAATCATGCGAATATACAGGCTGCTCAAATAAAGGACGGCCTCATGAACCTCTTCCGCCGTCTCCACGGACTCAAGGCTTTTGTCCCACAATCCTTGCAGCGCCTCCAGCGCCTTAGCCTCGTCAGCGGTTTCCAATGCGATCTCCAGCGCTTTCTCCAGCCCTTGCTGTACCTGAACCCCCTGTTCCTTACGGCCAATCTCGCGGTAAGGAATAGCGATGTCACAGCCGTATACAATACGCTCCTGCAAGGCACGGCAAGCTTCGGCATACAGCGCGCTCATGCTGCCAATCCCTCCGGCTGCAGCGCAAATGCCTGCGCTCGCTGTCAGCCCAAGCGTCTCCCGGGTGCGCGACAGCAATTGAACGACCGAGGCCTGTACGCGCAAGGCGCTGTCACCCGGCTCCTCCTCGCGCCGCAGCACAAAAACAAGGAGCGTGTACCCTTGATGATCAACGCACACCCAACAGGAAGCGGGCAGCATTTCTCTCGCCAGACATTGCAATGAGAAACGCCACATTGGAGCATCCTCTGCGCGAAAGCAGCCATCCCCTTGCGGAAGCGGGTCAATATCCACCACCGCAACTGCGATCCGGTCGGACTCCTCAAGCTCAATCTGATATTCCGCACCTCTTCGCAGCACCTCGCTATCGTCGTAGTCGCCTGCTGCCCACTGCCGAATAAAACTGCTTTGCAAATGGGGAAGATGCTCAAGCCACTTTACCTTCAGCTCTGCCTGCTCGCGCCACTGCTCCATCTCGTCTCGCAGCTGCTTTGCCGCTTCCAGTACGGCACCCAGTATTTCCTCTTCAGCCGCGGGCTTCAGCAAATACTGGGAAACCCCTAAAGCGATAGCATCCTGAGCGAAGCCAAAGTTGTCATGTCCGCTTAATATAATCAGTTTCAGCTGTACGCCGTTGTCTGGATATTCCCTAAGCTTCCTCACTAGTGTCAGCCCATCCATCTCCGGCATCTGGACATCAATCAGCATGATGTCGGGTCGCTTCCGCTCGATCAACGCCAGCGCTTCTACCCCGCTGGCAGCCAGTCCGACGACCTCAATGCCATGCTCCTCCCATGGAATATTATTAGCGAGTCCCAACCTAAGCCTCAGTTCATCCTCAACGATCATTAAATTCATGCGGATCGCTCCCCTTTTTCCAGAGTGTGGTGAGTTACAGAACGAAAGCTTTCCTTGCATTGATCCAGCGGCAGTGAAATGGTGACCGAGGTTCCATGTCCTTGCTCGCTTTCGACGATCAATTCAGCTTCCTTGCCGTAATAAAGCTTAATTCGGGTCATTACATTGCGCAGGCCGAACAGGTCGCCCGTCTCCTCGTCCTCCAGCGAAAACAGATTCGCTTCACGCCGTCCCAGCCGCTTCATTTCTTCTTGAATATAGGCTAGCCGCTGCGAACTCATCCCTGAACCATTGTCGCTTACGGTGACCTGAACGGACTCTCCATCTTTAACTCGGCCGGAAATAACAAGCTTTCCGCCTTCCGTTTTCCCCTCCATCCCATGCAGGATAGCATTCTCCACAAGCGGCTGCAGCAGCAGCTTCAGAATCGGGACGGGGCGGCAATCCTCCTGAATGTCGTATTCCACCTCAAAGCTGTCCAAATACCGGATTTGCTGAATGCGAATGTAATAATGCAGATGCGACAAGCTTTCGTCAATCGTAAATACATCCTTGCCCTTGTTCAGGCTTAGACGGAAAAATCGCGACAAATTCAGCACCATCTCGCTAATTTCATCCGCCTCGTAATTTTTAGCTGTCCAGTTAATTGAATCCAGCGTATTATACAAAAAGTGAGGGTTAATCTGGGTTTGCAGAAATTGAAGCTCCGTCTTGGCCAGCCTCAGCTGCTGCTCGTAATGATCCTCAATTAGCCGCTTCTGGTCTACGACCATCCGATTAAACGCTTCCGTCAAATAACCCAGCTCGTCGTGCCGCGTATTCTCCAGATGCACATTCATATTTCCCGTACCCAGACGTTTCATGCCCTTGAACAGCTTATCTACTGGAGAAGCGATACCGATATAAACGAGCCAGGATATGCCCAGCGCCAGAAGCACGCTGACGAAAATAATAGCTAACGTATACAATCGAAGCTGATCTGTTTTGGCGTACAGCTCTTTTTTGGGTTGAATCAGCGTCAGCCGCCATTTGGAATATTCCGAATCGATAGACACCGTCATCTCCGCATCCGTCGTGCGGGGAAGGCCAGGCATGCCCCCGCCCTCCGCAAGCGTATGCTCTGCGCCGTCGAGCTTGCCTGTCCCGGCAATCAATTTGCCGGTATCGCTGTGCAAATAAATGGTAGCCGAAGGCGATGGGAGCAGCGACTTCATCAGATTGATCAGCTTGCTTTTGTCCACTGTAATAATGACTACATCCGCTCTGCGATTGTTGTTGTACAAATCCATGGTTCGCAGCAGCGATACGCTATCGGTATTAATTAAGCTGCCGAAGGTCGCGTTGCCGGCAATCGGCTCCTCTGCCAGCAGATAAGTGATTTCCGTCCCGCTAGTAATGGCGGTATTCTCAAGCCATTGCTGCTGCTCAGGGCTGCTCAGCCTTCTCCCTCCATAATTCGTCGATATCATCATGTGGGAGGGCTGATGATACAAGGATATTTGCGATACGATATGATTAATAGAGTTTACATTCGACAGCTGCTTCAGCAGCATCGAAAAATCGACGATGGAGAGCGGCGATAATTCCGCTCCGTTATCTGCGAGCAGCTTGATAAACACAGGGTCTGTTGCAATTAGCGTCGAAATCTCCTCCACATTTTGCAAAGTCAAATCAATATAGTCCATAGCTGAATTCAGTACCGTACTGGACCGCTCCACCGCTTGGTCATGCAGAATGCTGCGGGAGCGATCAACGGCAAATAGGCTTACCAAGACGAGCGGCAGCAAAATCAACATAAAATAGCAGGTTAGCCGAAACTGGATTTTGCGGGAAAAGCGATCCCGAAACCATTTGACGGGATTTCTCATGCTTATCTCCCCCCTCCGGCGCTCAAGCGGGCTTCGTACCATTGATTAACTTCCGCTGTAACCTCTGCGCCACCCTCGCGGTACCACTCCTCCACAAAGCTGTCGAACTCATCCAGCGAAACGATGCCCATCACGATTTGTGTAAAAATGCTCTCAAGCTCCTCTAAATGTCCGGCATACTTGCTCATCGCCGGTGTCGGAATTCCGAAAAATTCGTTTTTTATTAAATGTTGTTCAATCATCTGCAAATTATCGTATAAGTGAAAGTCGCCGAGCGAATCCAACCGAGCCTTAGCCATAACAGGATCAATAACATCGACGAGCGACTGGTAGATGCCCCTGTACAAATGCTTGTCATGCTCTACAAAATCGGTGACCATTTTCCCATTTTTCATCGACCAAATCTTGCCTTCAAAACCAAGCTTCAACGTCTCCCTGCCGTCTCCCACGATGAAATTAAGCAGCTTTACCACTTCTTCGGGATGTTTCTTACCGACCGGCACCACGTTGTAACCGCGGATTAAATCCTTGTTATATACGCCGCTATGCCCCTCCGGTCCGACGGGATACTCCAGCGGTATCCATTCCGCCTTGGGATCTTTCTTTTTATTCGCTGCAATGGGTCCTCGCGTATCGTACCAAGTCGCAGAGAACATGCCGACCTTTCCGTTCTCGATTTTTTCGATAAAGGCATTGTTGCGGTTAAGCGGGAATTCCGGATCAATCAGCCCTTCCCGGTAAAGCTTTGCCAGAAAAGCGAGCGCTTGCTTGGTCTCCGGCAGCGTGCTGCCATTAACCAGCTTTCCATCGCGCGCCACCCAAGAGTTCAATTGAACACCAAAAGCGCCAAAAAACGGCGCTGTCCGCCCCATGTCCTCGAGCAAAATAAGGCCCATCGTATCATTGAGCCCGTTCCGGTCAGGGTCTTCCTTTGCAAAGGCGCGCATGACTTCATAATATTCGTCCAGCGTATTTGGCGGCTGCAGTCCTAGTTTATCGAGCCAATCCTTCCGCACATACATTAGCTCAATGCCCTGCACGTCTGTTAAACTTGGAATGCCGTAAATTTTTCCATCGTAGCGCATTCGATCCCAAGCCTCTTCAGGAATAAACTTCTTCAGGTCTTGTCCATATTCGTTAATATAGTCGTCAAGCGGCGTAAAGGCCCCTTTTTTGACATATTCGTCAAACCAAACCGGGTTGAAAGTGTGAATGAGATCTGGGAGATTTCCGGAAGCCATAATGACGTTCAATTTCTCTTCGTAAACTTCCTGAGGGGGAATATTGACCCGCAAATCCAGTCCTGTACGTTCCTTTATATAGTTTATATAAGGATTATCGTTTTCGTCTGAACCATCCGGGAATGTCATGCCCAAATCGTTAATGACCATCGAAATCGCGACGCGGCTCTGCGATGTGGGCAGCGGCTCGCCAAGCTTCTCCCACTCGCTGCAGCTTGGCACCGTCGCAGCTACCATTAACAATGCTATTATCCGAACAATCAAACGACAGTTGAACCTTTTGCGCTCCATAGCTCCCCCTCCATCTCTTCCGGAATGCCTCCGGCATTACTCCCTATTCAACTTCTCCTTCAAGCAAGCGCTAGACTGCGGTACATAACCAGCAAAAGCAGCCTTTTTTCCCACCTACTGACTGTTACCCGTAAAATATATGTTAACTATAATAACACGAAATACAGCTAATAAGAGTAGAAAGGCATAATGCATCAGACCAACCTTCTTTTCATGTCATGAAAGCGAACATACATTAAAGCGGTTGCATAAATAACAAGGTAATACGGATATCGCTATAG
>NZ_JBFRDK010000173.1:0-12707 GCF_052113545.1 Paenibacillus sp. TAF43_2 | reverse complement strand
CCTAGTAGCAACGTAGTTCCGTTTGCGGTCGCGAAAAAAAGTCCAGCCCGCGATAAAACCTGCACCTGCAGCGAACATGATAAATCCAAGTAAAAATTTGAGCCAATCAAAATCTGGCGTAATGGTTTCATTTCCGAATTCAGAGAAATACACGAATACCGAATCTTTCATTTTCAGAAAACCGAAGCAAGCAAGTAAGCCTGGAATAACGAGCATGAGGATAGCAATAAAGCGAGCAGTAACTAATTTCATAAATACAGTGTCTCCTTATCGGTCAAAATATACAGTTAGCTCTATCATACCTTTTTACGTGTAGAGTGTCTATTTCGTAAAACGACGATGTTTTCGTCATTAAAAACAGGTACAATAGGGATGGATGACATGTTACAATGCGAATGGGCATCTTTGAGAGTTATATGAATAGGCAAAAAAAAGTATATAGTTATGGTTATTAGAAGGGAATGATTTTATGGCTATACAGGTAGATGTAGCAGTGCTCGGAGGCGGGCCTGGCGGTTATACAGCAGCCATTCGTGCTGCACAACTAGGAAAATCGGTTGCCATTATCGAAATGGACAAGCTTGGCGGCACATGCCTACATAAAGGATGTATTCCGAGTAAATCGCTGCTCCGAAGCGCTGAGGTATATTCAACGCTGCTTGAAGCAAGCTCATTTGGCATCCAAGTGGCAGATGGGGCGATATCACTCAACTATGGCAAAGTACAAGAGCGTAAGGATCAAACCGTAGAGCAGCTCTATCGTGGACTTCAAAGCCTAATGAAAAAGAATGGCATTCAAATTATTCAAGGCAAAGGCAGAGTCATCGGTCCTTCAATCTTCTCTCCAAAAAGTGGCTCATTAGCCGTTGAGCTGCCGGACGGTGAAATGGAATCAGTTGTATCCACTAATCTCATTATTGCTACAGGATCTCGTCCTCGTACACTGCCTGGTTTAACACCAGACGGCGAATATATAATGACCAGTGATGAAGCGTTAGTTATGGACAAACTGCCAAAATCCGTTATTATTGTCGGCGGCGGGGTTATCGGCGTTGAATGGGCTTCACTTTTACATGATTTTGGCGTTCAAGTTATTTTGGTTGAAGCGGGCTCCCGCCTTTTGCCTGGTGAAGATACAGAGGTTTCAGCTGAGCTGACAAGAGTGCTGCGTGGACGCGGTGTACGTGTGCTGACTGGCGTTCAACTGCAGACCGATCAATACAAAGGTGAAAACGGTGAAGTGTCTATCGTTGCAGCTACCCAAGATGGTGACGTAATATTGACTGCAGAAAAGCTATTGGTATCTGTAGGACGCCAAGCGAATGTGGAAAACATGGGTCTCGAAAATACCGATGTTCGCACATCGAGCGGTGTGATCGAGGTCAATGCGTTCGGTCAAACGAGCGAGCCACATATTTATGCCATTGGCGATGTGGTTGGCGGCGTTCAACTCGCTCATGCTGCTGCGCATGAGGGCATTATTGCTGCTGAGCATATTTGCGGTGAGAAACCCGTTGCGATTGAGGCTCATTTGATACCAAGGTGCATCTATTCCCGTCCGGAAATTGCTTCTTACGGCTTGACAGAGGATGGAGCACGCGCGAAAGGGCATGACATAAAGACAGGTAAAATTCCGTTTCAAGCGATTGGCAAGGCTATTGTTTTGGGAGAGAAAGAAGGATTCGTCAAGGTAATCGCTGATCGGAAGACCAACGATATTGTTGGTGTTCATATGATTGGAGCTCATGCAACGGATCTAATATCCGAAGCAGCACTCGCTGGAATTCTGAACGCAACACCTTGGGAAGTTGGCCAAATGATTCATCCTCATCCGACGCTTTCAGAGGCGCTGGGAGAAGCGATGCTCGCCGTAGATGATCGAGCGATATCGTTCTAATGAAGACTGTTTTCTTTTTGGTTCAATTGGAGTTATAATATATATGATCAAGTCTTAGTACCAGGTTATAATAGCGCGCAAAAGGAGGAACACCTTATGACCCAATCTGCTTCTACTGGGCAAAATGTTCGTCATTTGGAATTAGGGCTTAGCGATGAGCAAGCAATTGATATGTACGCAACGATGGTGACTGCTCGCAAGTTTGATGAGCGTATGCTGCTGCTGCAGCGTGCAGGGAAAATCAATTTTCACGTATCAGGTGTAGGACAAGAGGTAGCACAGGTTGCTGCTGCGTATGCACTTAATCGAGAAACAGATTATTTTTTACCTTATTATCGGGACTATGGCTTCGTGCTCTCTGTTGGGATGACACTGCGTGATTTGTTGCTGTCGGTTTTCGCCAAAGCGGAAGATCCGAATAGCGGCGGACGCCAGATGCCTGGCCACTTTGGCTCGAAGAAGCTGCGAATCGTAACGGGCTCAAGTCCAGTAACAACGCAGGTTCCTCATGCGGTAGGCATAGCGCTTGCGGCAAAAATGAAAAACAAGCCTCTTGTTAGCTTTGTTACATTTGGTGAAGGTTCGAGCAATCAAGGCGATTTCCATGAGGGCTGCAACTTTGCTGGAGTACATAAGTTGCCTGTTATTTTCATGTGCGAAAATAACCAATATGCAATCTCAGTTCCTATTCACAAGCAATTAGCAGGTACAGTTGCCGATCGTGCACTTGGTTATGGTTTCCCTGGATATCAGGTTGACGGTAACGATGCGCTTGAGATGTACCGTGTTGTGAAGGAGGCGCGTGAGCGCGCAATTGCAGGCGAAGGTCCAACATTGATTGAAGCAATGATGTACCGTATTTCACCACACTCTACTTCAGATAACGATCTCGCTTATCGTACGAAGGAAGAAGTTGATTCCAACCGTGCGAAAGATGGCATCCCAAAATATAAGCAATATCTGATTGATTGCGAGATATGGTCCGAAGAGCTTGAAACTGAGCTTCAAGCCAAAATTCGCAAGATGCTTGACGAGGCTACTGAATATGGCGATAAAGCGCCGTTCCCGACGCCGGAATCTACATTGCTGCACGTTTATGCGGATGATGCTGATCAAGGAGGTACGGAATAATGGCAGTTATTGAATATATTGATGCAATTCGCCAAGGGATGAAGGAAGAAATGGAACGAGACGAAGATGTCTTCGTTCTGGGTGAGGATGTTGGTCTTAAAGGCGGCGTCTTTACAACAACCAAAGGATTGCTGGAGCAATTCGGCGAGGATCGTGTTCTTGATACTCCGCTTGCAGAGTCAGCCATTGCAGGTGTTGCAATCGGTGCAGCGATGTATGGCATGAAGCCCATTGCTGAAATGCAATATTCAGATTTTATGTTTCCGGCCACCAATCAAATTATTAGCGAAGCGGCCAAAATCCGTTACCGCTCGAACAATGATTGGACTTGCCCGCTCGTAATTCGCGCTCCTATTGGCGGCGGTGTTTTTGGAGGACTGTACCATTCACAATGTACGGAGTCGGTATTTTTCGGTACACCTGGTCTGAAAATTGTTGCTCCATACCGTGCATACGATGCGAAAGGGCTTCTAAAAGCAGCTGTGCGCGATCCGGACCCTGTATTGTTTTTTGAGAATAAAAAATGCTACAAGCTCATTATGGATGAAGTTCCAGAAGAGGACTATATTGTTCCTATTGGCAAAGCGAATGTTCTTCGCGAAGGCGATGACATTACGGTTATAGGTTATAGTCTGCCTCTTCATTTTGTCGAGCAGGCGGCTGCAGATCTAGCGACTGAGGGCATTAGCGCTCATATTCTCGATCTACGGACGCTTCAGCCTCTGGACAAAGAAGGCATTCTTGAAGCGGTGAGAAAAACAGGCAAGGTGCTTATTATCCATGAGGACAATAAGACTGGCGGCGTAGGTGCAGAAGTTTCAGCGATCATCGCAGAAGAGCTGCTTTATGAGCTTGATGCTCCGATTATGAGACTATGTGGACCAGACGTGCCAGCGATGCCTATCAACCCGCCGGGCGAGAAGTTTTTTATGCTCAACAAAGATAAAGTAAAAGAAGCAATGCGACAGCTAGCGCTTTATTAAAATATAAGAAGTCTAAAGTACTAAGCTTAGATGTCACCGCGAAACGTATGCTGCGCCGCCGAAGGACGGCGGTAGCCGTTTACGCCTCGGCCAGTAGGGAGATGTGAATTATGAAAACTATGACGGAAATCGTCGTGCCTCAACTAGCAGAATCACTTGTATCAGCTACCATCGATAAATGGCTGAAGCAGCCTGGCGATTGGGTTGATGTTTACGAGCCTGTCTGCGAGATTATTACAGATAAAGTGAATGCCGAACTGCCTTCCACTGTAGCCGGCAAGCTTGTTCGTATCCTTGTTGGCAAGGGGGAGACCGTTCCAGTCGGCACTCCAATCTGCATAATTGAAACAGAAGGTTCTGCTGAGGATGCCGGAATTGGGGCTGCGGAATCCCAGACGGCTACACCAAGAGAGGCAACTACCACACAAGTAAGTGAAATAGATTTGCAAGACGCTCCAATGCGCAATCGTTTCTCACCGGCTGTACAGCAGCTGGCAGCTGAACACTCCATTCGTCTTACCGATGTTCCAGGAACCGGTTTAGGCGGACGTATCACACGTAAAGACGTTCTTGCCTATGTAGCAGCTGGTGGAAATCAAGCTTCTAACGGGAATGGTGCTGTGCCTGCAGCCAGAACTGTAGATGCTGCTGCGCAGGTGCGTTCTTCTGGTCTGCATTTGACGGAAACGCCAAGGTTCCCAAAAATCGAAGTGGAAGGAGCATCGGGAGCTGGTCGTGGTGATAGCTTCATTGATGTAACGCCAATTCGGAATACGATTGCTCGCAACATGAGACAAAGCGTAAGTGAAATACCGCATGCATGGACTATGATTGAAGTAGACGTAACGAATCTTGTTCTTCTGCGCAATAAGCTTAAGGATGATTTCATGAAGCGCGAAGGCATTAATTTGACGTATTTGGCATTCCTGCTCAAAGCTGTCGTTAATGCAATCAAAGATGTGCCAATCATGAATTCCATGTGGGCTGTTGATAAAATCATAGTGAAGCGAGATATTAACATCGCGCTGGCGGTTGGTACAGAGGATTCTGTCCTAACACCTGTTATCAAAAATGCTGATCACAAAAACGTAGCCGGTCTTGCCAAAGAAATTGAAGAGCTTGCTCGTAAAACGAGAGAAGGTAAACTGACGCTGTCTGATATGCAGGGCGGAACGTTTACTGTTAACAATACAGGCTCCTTCGGTTCTATTTTGTCATATCCGATTATTAACTATCCGCAGGCTGCCATTCTAACGTTTGAATCCATTGTGAAGCGTCCCGTTGTCATAAATGATATGATCGCTGTTCGTTCAATGGCTAACTTATGTTTGTCACTTGATCATCGGATTTTGGACGGCGTTATTTGTGGTCGTTTCTTACAGCGTGTGAAGGATAATCTAGAGAGCTTTAATCTAGAAAGCAAATTGTATTAGAAAAGGGGAGCACGATCATGGCTGAAGCGGATAACGCAAAAAGCTTGAGACGGCTGGATGCCCAATATATAGGCATGCTCGATTACGCGGAAGCGTGGGAGCTGCAAAAAACATATATAAAGCAAATTGATAAGGAGGAGCGCAATCAGTCGCTGCTCCTTCTTCAGCATCCGCCTACGTATACGATGGGTTCTGACAAACATCCTGAGCACCTTCTGCTTGATGAGGCAGAGCTTAAGGAACG
The DNA here is from genome assembly GCF_052113545.1 of Paenibacillus sp. TAF43_2. Classification (NCBI taxonomy): domain Bacteria; kingdom Bacillati; phylum Bacillota; class Bacilli; order Caryophanales; family Paenibacillaceae; genus Paenibacillus; species Paenibacillus sp. TAF43_2. The sequence goes on along the minus strand of NZ_JBFRDK010000173.1, from coordinate 7,019 downwards.
AGGTATCGCTTTTTATCAAATCGACCGCGGCGGGGATATTACTTATCATGGCCCTGGCCAGCTGGTCGGCTATCCACTTCTTTATCTAGATGCAGTAGGCCTTAATTTGCATGCCTATTTGCGGAGCCTTGAGCAAGTCATTATTAATTGGCTGAGCGAGTATGGTATAGAAGCGGGCAGAAAGCCGGAATATACAGGAGTATGGGTCGGTGATCTGAAAATAGCGGCCATAGGCGTAAAATTTAATAAAGCCCGCCATCAGCGGGGCTTTGTTACGAGTCATGGATTCGCTCTTAATATTAAATCTGGCATTGCCGAAGAAGGATTTAGTGGGATTATTCCTTGCGGTATCCAGCAGTTCGGCGTAACATCCTTTAATGATTTAACAGGGCTTGATTTATCGGTTGAGGAAGCGGCGAACCAATTGCTCCCTCATTTTGTGAAAGAATTCAGATGTGAATTGGATCTAGTAAAGAAATAGTGATCCAAGACCAGCTAGCAAGGATGATAAAACTAATGCCGATACGAGAACGATGGCAACAATTCGAATCAATCGCTGTCTGCGCATATGAAAAACCCCTTTCTTGATTTGGAACGTCATAGCTTGCTATGAGCTTGTCATTTACTCTATTGTATACGAAAGTTATGGACGGAGGAAACGTTAATGATTACAAAAGATCGTTTAGTGAATGAATTTATGGAATTGGTGAAGATAGATAGCGAAACAAAACACGAGCAGGAAATAAGCCGTGTGCTAAAGCAAAAGTTTGAAGCGCTTGGCTTGCAAATTAGCGAAGATGATGCAGCAGCTAAAACTGGGCATGGAGCAGGGAATTTATTTGCAATATGGGAAGCAGAGGGAGCAGCATCTGCACCAACGATTTTTTTTACATGCCATATGGACACAGTAACACCTGGTGTTGGCATCAAGCCGCAGCTTGACGCTGATGGTTATATAAGAAGCGATGGAACAACGATTCTTGGCGCTGATGATAAAGCAGGCATTTCTGCCATTTTTGAAGCAATCCGAGTCGTTAAGGAGCAGTCCATTCCGCATGGGCGCATTCAATTCGTCATTACGGTAGGAGAAGAATCAGGTCTACTTGGCGCACGCTCGCTGGATGCATCGAAGCTGGAAGCTAAGTTTGGATACGCGCTTGATTCGAATGGCGCCGTTGGTGATATAGCAGTAGCAGCACCGACACAGGCGAAAGTTACGATCAAAATGTATGGTCGTTCAGCACATGCTGGCGTTAATCCTGAGGATGGGATCAGTGCCATTCAAGTTGCTGCAAAAGCAATTGCAAGAATGCCGCTTGGACGTATAGATAAAGAAACAACGGCGAACATCGGTCGATTCGAGGGCGGCGGCGCTACAAATATTGTGTGTGATTTTGTGACGCTGTATGCTGAGGCGAGAAGCATTGTACAGCATAAGCTGGACAATCAGATTGTTGCGATGCGGAAAGCGGTTGAGAGTGCTGCAGAGGAGTTTGGTGCACGGGGAGAGCTTGAAAGTGAAATCATTTACCCTGCTTATCAATACGATGATGCAGATCCAGTAGTACAGCTCGCCAAAAAAGCAATCACAGCAATCGGACGTACACCGCGTACGTTCCATTCTGGCGGGGGAAGCGATGCAAATATTTTTAACGGCTTAGGCATTCCTACAGTCAATCTAGCTGTTGGCTATGAGCATATTCATACGACGAAAGAACAGATCAAGGTTGATGATTTGGTGAAGACGACTGAGCTTGTCGTTGAAATTATTAAACAAGCGTCTGAAGCACAATAGTTTTAGCGGAGGTCGTAAGAAGCAATAGCTTCGATTGGCCCTGCCGTAAAATGACAGAAAGCCCTTCGATCCTGCGGCTCAGTTTTGGCTGATCGCGGAAGGAGGGTTTTTGTCTAAATGCATGCGTCCGTGACATGATTAATTCGTTTTTTCCAAAGGAACACGGCGTACGCTGATGACATTTGTATATTCGGACATGGGTGTTCTTGATAAGGATGAAGCAGAAAGCTTGCGCAGCTGATGTTTTATTTCCCAGCCTTTTCCTACTAAGCGCAAGTGATTGAGTGCAACATATTGTTTCATATTAATCTCCCCTGTCGATTTGATATAATGATAGTTATGCAGAGGCAGGACAAGTTATGCGAAAGAATCAAATTCAATTTTAAGGAGCGAATACGAGTGGAAGAGCAGCAAAGAGCTGAGTTGTGGCGTGAGGAAACGATTAAGACCGAGCCTATTTTTGAAGGTAAAATGATTACGCTGCAGGTTGATACCGTCACGCTTGCAGACGGCAGAACAGCAACTAGAGAAATCGTCAAACACCCGGGAGCAGCAGCAGTTATGGCGCTTTTGGATGGAAAGCTGCTAGTAGTGGAGCAATTTCGCAAGCCTCTGGAAAAATTCCAAATCGAGATTCCTGCTGGCAAGCTTGACCCTGGCGAAGATCCGATGACAGCAGCAGCTCGTGAGCTTGAAGAAGAGACGGGTTACCGCTCTGATGATTTGACTCTCCTTAGCGCTTTCTATACATCACCAGGGTTTGCAGATGAGAAGCTGTATATTTATTTCACTGATAAAGTGGAGCAGGGCGTAATCAATCCTGACGACGATGAAGACTTGAAGGTTGAAGCCATCACTCTCGAGCAAGCTGAAGCCTATATCCAAGAAGGCCGTATTAGCGACGCCAAAACGATCCTAGCCGTCTACGCTTGGAAACTATACTCTTTGACAGGTCGGTTCTAACCGACCCTGTCTTCCCACAACATACCCGTCATACCTCTCTCAAACCCCTCATATAATGAAAAGTAAGACAACCCCTTGGGTATTTTTGTGATTTTTTAAATTTATAGGAATGTAGAGCTATGTAACTGTAGAGATGTACATCTGTAGAGCTGTAGAGATGTAGAGATGTAGAGATGTAGAGATGTAGAGATGTAGAGATGTAGAGGTGTAGAGATGTAGAGATGTAGAGATGTAGATCTGTAGATCTGTAGATCTGTAGATCTGTAGATCTTTAAATCTTTAAATCTGTAAATTTGTACAATAGTAACTCTGTGAACTGTATAACTGCAGAACTCAAGAACTCAAGAACTCAAGAACTCAAGAACTCAAGAGCTCAAGAACTCAAGAACTCAAGAACTCAAGAACTCAAGAACTCAAGAACTCAAGAACTCAACAACTCAACAACTCAACAACTCTAGAATCATAGAACTGCAGAACTCTAGAACCATTGAACTGTAGAACTGTAGAACTGTAGAACTGTAGAACTGCAGAACTCTAGAACTGCAGAACTCTAGAACCGTAAGCTGTATATTTCTAATTTTGGCTTATTGTTTTCTTTATGTTTAACTGCTCTTATATTTGTTTTTGAGTGTTAATTTTTTAGTTTGCGGTGGTTCTCTTACTTTTGGGGACGCACTTCTCRTATTTAGCACTGCAAGGTTCATTGTGTATATCAAGGTTGCTTTTGAGTCGTGAAATACGCTCTTAACGGACATGAAAGCCGTTATTTGTGAAGAAATCGATATAAACAGACTACTAACGGACATGAGTTCCGTTATTTGGATGAAAAGGAGCATAATCAAAGCTTTCAAACCTAAATAAGAGATCCTATGTCCGTAAGATCAGAAAAAAGGTGGAGAATAGCTAAATAAGGTATCTGATGTCCGTTAGCATCTAGAGCAGTGGATTTTTATCGTTTTAAACTAATCTATTCATTGATCGATCTCAATTTCTAGAAGCATAAATTTATATTGTTATAATCAGCGCAAATTATAAAAAAACACCCAGAAATTGAAACTTGGTTTTCAATAATATTGAAATTCCTTTAAATTTTCTACTATATGGCTATATGTTTGTAACTAAACTAAATGACTAACTAATGAAACTGACAATCTCCAAGTATGTCTAGTAAGGACGAAAGCTCTCCCCCTTAAACCATAAGTCCCATCACAGAGTACCGCCAACGTTTGTCGAGTAACTGGTGTCTTGCGGGAACAACATTTGGGGTCTTCCTTTGAAATGGAGGGCTTGGTTAGGTTCGAAAAGYTTTTAACTTAAAAAAGYCRATGYWAAAAAGTCATTACTGCTATTCTTTAAAATGATTTTAAAAGGATTTAAAAGATGTTAGAAGGCTTTAGAAGTTWTGAAGTAGYTCAAAACGAGWATTGGTCAGCATACACTGCAATCACAAACTTCCAGCGTGTCCCGCAGGGACGAAAGCGCTCCACAGTAAGCCAAGCATATCCGYACAGAGTATCGCTAACGTTAGTCGAATTGCGGGTGTCCAGAGGGTGCAACCCTTGGGGCCCTCCGTTGGAAGGGAGGGTTTGGGTGGGGTCGAAAAGCCTTTATGTAGTGTGTTAGAAGTCCTTAATATAGGTAGTATCCTTTATCAAGGTTGTAGCCTAACTGTAGGATGTGTCCTATCTATAGGTACGGTCTATCTAAAAGTAAGGCCCTAATTTTGGGGCGGGGTCAAACAACTCCGAAAGGTCCGGTGACCATGGCCAAAAATCAATTGTCGCTATACGTTTTTGTGTCGGTTCTTTTTATCGTAGGTGTCATCTTCGGCGCATTGATGGTCAATGCACTGACGCTGGAGCAGCAGCAGGATCTAGCTCAAGATGTAGATCAATATGTTCAACTGATCAATCAGGGCATCGGTTCTGGAGCTGCGGATTCGTTTTGGGATCGGTTTTTTTTCCATAGCAAGTGGCTGCTTGTACTATGGCTGCTCGGAATTACGGTGATTGGCATACCCGGAGTGCTCGCGCTTAATTTTTTGAAAGGGGCATTAGTTGGGTTTTCGGTAGGGACGCTGATCAATCAATATGCGTGGAAGGGCGTACTGTTCTCGCTGGTCTCTATCGCGCCTCAGAATATTATTGCAATACCGGCAATGGTTATCATGAGTGCTGCTGCAATATCCTTCTCCATGTTCGTTATCAAAAATAGGCTCCTTCGGCAAAAGGGGGAACTTGCGCCTGAGCTGGGCTCGTTTACATCAACAGCTGTGTTGATGCTATTTCTTTTTGCAGGAGCAGCTTTGTTAGAGGCTTATATTTCACCAACATTAATCAGTTGGGTTTCGCCCCTTCTCGCGTCCGTTAGCGCCACAATCTGACACCAAAATGTTTGACTTTACGGCATGTTAGCCCCTATAATGAGAGGAAACCTTTCCTGAAAAAGGCGCAGTCATGTGGTAGGGGGGAAATCATGGAAGCCCGGATTGATAAGATTAAACAACAGTTGCAGTCGCAGGGCTACAAATTAACCCCGCAGCGCGAAGCAACGGTACGAGTTTTACTTGAAAATGAAGATGACCATCTTAGCGCTGAAGATGTATTTATGCTAGTTAAGGATAAAGCTCCAGAAATCGGACTTGCAACGGTTTATCGGACATTGGAATTGCTTAGTGAAATGCATGTTGTCGAAAAATTGAATTTTGGCGACGGGGTAGCGCGGTACGATCTTCGTACGGACAGCAATAAACATCACCACCATCACCTCATATGTGTACAATGTGGAACTATGGATGAAATCAAGGATGACTGGCTTTTGCCTTTAGAAGAGAGGCTAGAGCAGGAATACGGATTTTTTGTGCTTGATCATCGCCTTGATTTTCAAGGCATTTGTCATCGATGCAAAGAGAAAAACGACCTTGCAAACCCAAATGAGAATCAATCATAAACGGCTTGGCTGCCCAGCGTAACTGGACGGCAAGCCGTTTTGGCATTCTATTATGCTTTAAAAATATGATCAAGCTGCATTAAACCAGCACCTTGTGCAAGCGAACTATAATTATTTAGCTTGAACGCTTTTTTTTGCAGCCTTGTTTTTACCGCGTAGCGACTATGCCGAGGCCTTGCTGCAAGCAGCAAGGCTGCACCGCCTGCAACATGAGGTGAGGCCATACTTGTACCGGATAGCTTCTTATATTTACCGCCAAGCCATGTGGATAATATATTTTCGCCGGGGGCTGAAACGGAGATCCCGCTGCCTCTGCTGCTGAAAGTAGCTATTTTATTTGCTTTTGTCGTAGCCGCTACCGCTATCGTTTCTTTAAAAGATGCCGGTTCGTCGATAACTCCGCTTGCACGTCCCTCATTGCCAGCAGATGCGACGATGATGATGCCTTGCTTCGCTGCTCGTTTTATCGCGTTGTGCAGCGTATCGCTGCTTTCAGAGCCGAGCACGCCAAAGCTCATATTTATGACATTCATGCGATTTTTGACACACCAATTGATTCCCTCAATAATATCCGAAACAAATCCTTCTCCGTCCTCATTCAGCGCTTTAACCGCATACAAATTGACCTCAGGAGCGGTGCCCAATGATTTGCCTGCTCTACCCGCTGCTGCGACGATGCCTGCCACATGGGTGCCATGACCATTATCGTCAGCGTAAGAACCGCCGTTAATTGTATTAATCCCGCCAGCGATATTCAAGTCGGGATGATTGGCGATTCCTGTGTCGAGGATAGCGACATTAATGGATTTTCCCCGTGTTGTAGCCCATGCTTCGGGTGCTTTTACTCGAATAATGTTCCATGGCAAAATTGCGGGTATTGTAGCTGGCGTGAGCAGGGGCATTGCATAGCTGTGTTTCCTTGGATTATTAATACGCAGGCCGTGAGCGCGGATTTTGAAATCTTTTTCGACAATCTTAACTTGCGGAAGACTCAAGAGTGACTGTAAAGACGAGTTTTTATGAAAATGACAACCGATGATTCGGCTTTTTGAGACGGTTTTGAACGGGGTAATTCCGAGTTGTTTGAGATGCCGAAGACAGCGTTTATAGGATTTAGCTGATTGGAGTGTTATTAGTTTCCGATTGGTGTTTTGAGACGATTTACAAGAAATACAGCTTTTAAATATACCTTTTATTTTTGACAATGGACCTAGAACCCCCCTAATCAAGCAATTCCTTTTTCAGTCTATGGGATAGGACGTATTTCGGTATGGGTACTTGTCAATTTGACACATATTTTTCGAAATATAAC
>NZ_JBFRDK010000172.1:0-12887 GCF_052113545.1 Paenibacillus sp. TAF43_2 | reverse complement strand
TTCCAGTACCGTTTGCCTAACCAATAACCAAGCTCAGCTCTTTTATGATTATTATTTATTGTCATGCCGATGCTTCCCATAAACGTATGGTTTCCTTTATCGATCAGAGCAAATGTGTAGCCTGTCCCTTCTTGATCAATCTCAGCGCGACGGGCAATAAAGGCAGCAGCTCCGCCTTCTGGATAAGGATAAGGAATATTTAGAGTGGTGCTTGCAACGTCAAAATCGTTTATTAGCTGCTGTAGTTCCTCGGCATCTCCAGCCTCAAATGGTCTGAGTATTAATCTGTCGGTATGAAATACAGTCATAGCATGCACCTCCAAATTGTAAATTTTAATTAAGTATAAAGAAAAAAATGGAAGTTGCAAGGTTTTTTTATTGGTTATTTAGAGCGATACAGCATTCGAAAGGCTTTTGGTTTCGTACTTGTGTGTTTCGTGAAGCAGCGAACAAAATAAGGAAAGGAGCCGAAGCCTGTTTCTTCAGCTATTTTGCCGATAGGTTCATTCGTGTGGATAAGCAGCCGCTTCGCTTGCTCAATACGGTGGCGCGTGACGTACTCAAGGGGAGTACACCCAAATGTTTTTTTCATGCAAATCGCAATATAATTGGGGTGAAAATGCAGCTCCTCTGCCATTTTCTTATAACTAAGCGGGTCTTGATAGCTGCGCCGGAGGAACAGAGCGGTTGCTTCGGCAATTTGCAAATAAGGACTATCCACCGCCGATTGATTTTGATCCTGAAGCAGCTGGAGGAGGATGTGAAAAATTTGCTGCTGGGTCCACCGCGATTGGGCAGAGGGCTGCTCCTGCAGTTTCAGCAGCTCGCGTATTTTCTCTTCAATGGCATGAGGGACAAGCAGACGCTTCTGCTTTGGAAGCTGGAAAGGGAAATACTCGATCGGAGCAAAGGGCTGCCCCTCCTGTGAAATGGAGAATGGCAGCCGTTCATGTGATTCACTCCAATCACCGACCGTTTGAAAGTGCAGCCAATAAAAATGGGTTTCCTCGGTGCAGGGCATAGTCGTTCGATGAGAACGGTCAGGTCGAAAAATAGCATAATGGCCTGCCGAAATATYGAACTCCTGTCCTTCTTCCTCCATATATAAACTACCGCGTGTTACGTATATAAGATCGAAAACGCCAATGTTTGAGCGATCAGCATGTCTGCCAAGTATAGGATAAGTGTCCTCGCCGCCATGAATGAAATGAGGCATGGGGGGACAAATGAATTGTAACATTCAGGCTTCACTCCTTGCTTAGTCATTACGGGATAATCATACGCGATGATTGCAGTTTGAGTAAAGATACGATAAAACAAAGATGTTGTGATTGGATAAAAAGTAGTTGAGATCAGCTATCCAATCGGGCAAGTCCCGCATGGTATATTCGGTATGCATTCATCATGGCATGAAGGAGTGGTACAGAAGCATGGGACAATTACATGAAGCATTTGGGGCGCTGCCGCTTGGCAGCATTAAGGCGGAAGGCTGGCTGTATAATCAGCTTCGAATACAAGCGGATGGACTTACGGGTCATCTGGAGGAGCATTGGGCGGATGTAGGCCCGAACAATGGTTGGATAGGAGGGGAAGGCGAGAGCTGGGAGCGCGGTCCCTATTATTTGGACGGGCTGCTGCCGCTTGCATATACACTGGGCGATGAGAAGCTGATCGCGAAAGCGAACCGTTGGATAGAATGGTCGCTCGCCAGCCAGCAGGAGAATGGTTTTTTTGGGCCTGCACATATTACGACGGTTAATAATGACCTGGATAAGAAGCAGGACTGGTGGCATTTCATGATTATGCTTAAGGTGATGATGCAATATGAGGAGGCAACGAGCGATGAACGAATCGTTCCATTCCTTAGCAAATTTTTCAGTTATGTAAGCTCGATTATTGAGGAGCAGCCTTTGCGCGGCTGGGCGAAGTCTCGTGGCTCCGAAATGCTGTTATGTATTTTATGGTTATTTAAGAAGACGGAAGATGCGGAGCTGCTCAAGCTGGCTGATATCGTTGCCAGTCAAACACTGGATTGGACAGATATTTTCCATGACTTCCCGTTCTGGAGAAAAGTGGAGCAATGGGATTTTCGGACACATGTTGTCAATGTGGCGATGGGGATTAAGATGCCAGGCATTTTATATGAGTTGTATGGTGAGAGTGTTCAGCGTGATGCGGTTCATCGCGGCATAGACAGCTTGATGACTCATCATGGGCAAGCGCATGGCATGTTCTCCGGCGACGAATGGCTGTCGGGTACACATCCGAGCCAAGGGGTTGAGCTTTGCGCAGTCGTTGAGTATATGTATTCGATGGAGCAGCTTACTCGGATTTTTGGCGAAGGGCGATTCGGTGATATTTTGGAGAAGGTGGCGTTCAATGCGCTGCCAGCAACGATTTCCAAGGATTGGAGCGCGCATCAATATGATCAGCAGGTGAATCAAATTGTTTGCAATGTAGCGCCTAGAAATTGGAGCAATGGGCCAGATGCCAATTTATTTGGCTTAGAGCCTAATTTTGGCTGCTGCACATCAAATATGCATCAGGGATGGCCGAAGTTTGCTTCTCACCTGTGGATGACGGATGCAGCCGGAGGTTTGGCAGCGGTATCGTATGCTCCATGCCATGTCCAAACGTCAGTTGCAGACGGCGTTGCAGCTGAGGTGCGAGTAAGCGGACAATATCCGTTCCGCGATGAAGTGACGATAGAGCTAGTGCTTGAACGTTCCGCTACTTTTGCTATTTCGCTGCGTGTGCCGGAATGGTCCGTCAATTCGAGCCTGCTTGTGAACGGTGAAACTATTGTTTTAAACCCAGTAAAAGGTTACGCGCGAATTGAACGGGAATGGCAAGACGGTGACAAGCTGCTGCTGAAGCTGCCTATGGAGGTTCGTACCGTTTCGCGCAATTTGTACGCAGTAAGCGTAGAACGTGGACCTTTAGTCTACGCTCTGCCGCTGGTGGAAAACTGGCAGCTGCTTAGGCTGCGTGAACGGTTTCATGACTGGGAAATATACCCGGGTTCTCCATGGAAATATGGCCTGCTTGCGGATACGAGCTTTGAGGTAATGGTGAGCGAAGATGCGATTCCCTATCAGCCGTTTGATGCGGCTGCTGCGCCAATCCGCTTGAAAGCAAGCGGCAAGCTTGTTGCAGAATGGCGGATGGAAGGCAACAATGCGGGTACTCCGCCTCTTAATCCGGATACAGAGGGTCAGCCGGTGACTGAGCTGGAGCTAGTCCCGTATGGTAGCGCGAAGCTGCGAATCGGTGAATTCCCGCTGCTTGGAGAGCGAAAGCCGGTTATTCGGAGTTAAGAGTATGAAAAAAAGGCAGTGTCTAACAAGCCGTTTTCGCGATCATATTCCCACATGGTAAATTCTATGAAGTAAACGTTTCCTCGTGGCTCATACGCCGCAGCAACGTTGTAAGCGCATATATGCGCTTATAGACAACAAACTAAGCCTTTTCTTGGGCTGTAAGAACCTATGGGTTCTTACAGCGCCGTTTCCTGTTCGCTTATACGCCGCAGCAGCTCAATAAGCGCATATATGAGCTTATTGACAACAAACCAAGCCTTTTCTTGAGCTGTAAGAACCTATGCGTTCTTACAGCTCGATTTCCTGTTCGCTTATACTCCGCAGCAACGCAATAAGGGCATATATGCGCTTATTGGCAACAAACCAAGCCTTTTCTTGAGCTGTAAGAACCTATGCGTTCTTACAGCTCGATTTCCTGTTCGCTTATACGCCGCAGCAGCTCAATAAGCGCATATATACGCTTATAGACAACAAACCAAGCCTTTTCTCACGATGTAAGAACCTATGTGTTCTTACAGCTCCATTCCCTCTTCGCTCATACGCCGAAGTAACGCAATAAGCGCATATATACGCTTATAGACAACAAACCAAGCCTTTTCTCACGCTGTAAGAACCTATGTGTTCTTACAGCTCGATTTCCTCTTCGCTCATAAGCGGCAGCAACGCAATAAGCGCATATATGCGCTTATAGACAACAAACTAAGCCGTTTCACACGATGTAAGAACCTATGTGTTCTTACATCTCCATTTTCACCTCTGCCGCTAGCATCCCATCCATAGACAAAAAAAGAAGAATGACAGCACAGGAATTTTGCCTGTGTCGCCATTCTTTCATGATTTATTTAATTTCGGACTTTTTTGCCTTATTATTTTTTCTTGAAAAACGCATTGAAAAGTTCAGCTGTTTTTTTCTGGTCAGGCGTGATCGAGAAGAGAACAAAATCTCCATTGCGCAGAATCTGATAGTTTAAAGCCTGTTCGTATTGATCTTGTACATAGGTTTCGAATACTTTTTGCACAGCCTCGGCACGTTTCTTGAACAGAGCTTCAATGTCGGAAAAGTCTTTCTCTGACTTGAGCTGAACGACGGAAAACTCTCCAGCTTGAATCATTATCATCGGTTGATAGAAAATGCCGTCAATCAGCATCGTTTCCGGGTCTATGCCATAGCTGTCTTTTATTCGTTCGCCTTCAACTTCCGAAAGCGACCCAAGCCCTGCATCGGCTTTTATTTTGGCTGCGATATCAGCAACGGTGACCGCACCAGATGGATTGCCTGGATCTGGTTTCGTCGTCGGCTTCGGTGTAGGAGACGGCGTAGCAATCGGCAGGGTGGATGGCTTCGGTGTAACCGTTGGTTTAATGATCGGCTTCTCGGTTGGTGTCTCAGTGTTTGGCTTCTCAGTCTGTACTGGAGAGGCTGGTTTCTTGGTCGGCTTTATGGTTGGCAAAGGTTTAGCTGAGGTTGCAGGTTTCTTCGTTGGTTTCGCAGTCGCAGCAGGTTCATCAGTTTTTGCTGGTTGTTTAGTTGGTGCAGGTGTGGCCGTCTCTATAGCATCCTTTGGAGATGTGGTAGCTGTCGGCGCTTCAGTCGTTATGTCCTCAGTTGCAGTAGGAAGTGGTGCCTCGGTAGGCTTGTCCGTTGCAATGRCTCCACCTGATTCTGAAGTGCTGCTCTCTTCGTTATTCAATGGTTTGCCGGCGCTGCTGCAGGCAGCTGAAATGACTGTTATGAGAATAACTATGGATATGACAGAGAAGTATTTCGTTTTAAGCATAAACATCCAATTATCTCCTTTAATCATCGTTGTAAGTAAGACGCAGGCAAAGGCCAAAAGGTTGCTGTACGCTCATCTGCCGCTATTGCAGCTTTCGTGCCTGCGAGGGGGTCATTCCTTTGTACTGCTTGTATAGTTTCGTAAAATAGTTCGGATTCTCACAGCCTACCTTTGCTGCAATTTCAGTAATCGTATCATTGCTTTCGCGCAGCAGCCGCTCGGCTTCGTTCATGCGATTGACATTGACATATTCGACGAAGGTGCGTCCTGTCAGCTTTTTGAACAGCTTGCAAAAATGGTAGGGATTGAGGCTGACTTGCTTGGCGGCCTGCTCAATCGACATTTTTTCGCGAAAATCAGATTCAATACGCGAAATGAGCAGCTTGAAGCGGTCCCGATTGACAAAGTATGGTTCCGCCGGCATGCCTACCAGCTGACGCTCGATGAAAGTGCGGGAAAGAAGCGTAAATAGAGCATACAGCTTTGATTTGACGATAAGCTGATAGGCTGGCGGCTTGGCAATCAGCTCGGTAATTGCTTCTTCCAGCAGCGAGTAATGCTGAAGACAGGACTCATCCTGCTCGGCCGGCTTTACGGGATAACGAAGCCTACCCTCCAAGTAAGGCGCAACAAACTGCGCATGCAGCGGATCATGCACCCAATCATTGAAGAGGGAAGCGTTGAAGACGATACAATCATAATAAATATTGCCGTAACCCAGTGCATAGCCGACATGAAGCCCGCCGCCTGGGATGAGCAGCACTTCTCCTGGCTTGACGACAAATGGACGGCTGTCGATATGGAAGAGAGCACTGCCTTCTCTCATGATGATAATTTCAAAATGCTCATGCCAGTGTAAATAAAGGAAACATTCATTTGGCGTTACATTATAGGCACGGTTTTGGAAGAGCTGAAATGGATACGCTTTTTGCTCTAGACGCGTATTTTCCCATAGCTCTTTCGGATAGCTCATCTACGTCACCTCCAACACAAGATTCGACTAGTATTGCGCAAGATTGTATAGAGAAATATACAAAACTCCTAGTTATAATGAAGTTGTTGAGAATACTATAAGCCAATATTGGAGTGATATACAAGGATGAATAACAAATTGAGAATTGGAACGCTTGTCGGCGGAGGGAATGCGGATCAGATCATTCCACAAATCGTAAAGCACGGATTTGAATCGTTCAACTTAACTTTCTGGCAAACGACTGGTGAAACAGATCTTGTGGAGATGGCTAAACGGGTAAGAGCGCTTGCCGATGAACATGACTTTGTGGTTCCAGCTGTAAGCGTTTTCGGGAACCCGCTAACGGGAGAAGGAAACAACGCAGATACGCTTGCGAGCTGGGAGCGTCTGATTGATCATGCTCATCTGTTTGGAGCTGATATTGTATCTGGGTTCACAGGCCGATTGACGAATCAACCGATTGACGAGTCCATTCCGAAATTCAAGGAAGTATTCGGGGAGCTCACACGCAGAGCAGCGGATAAAGGTGTACGAATTGCTTTTGAAAACTGCGATATGGGCGGAACATGGGCGACAGGCGATTGGAATATTGCCCATAACCCGGCAGCCTGGGAACTTATGTTTAACGCGGTGCCGCTGGACAACATCGGATTGGAATGGGAGCCATGCCACCAAATGGTCAGCTTAATCGATCCGATTCCGCAGCTGCGCAAATGGGCGAATAAGGTGTTCCATGTGCATGGGAAAGATGCAACGATTGCTTGGGATATCGTGAAGGAGCACGGAGTACACAGCAAGCAGCAGTATGTATGGCACCGTACACCTGGTTTTGGCGATACCAACTGGAAAGATATTATTACGATTTTGAGACAGAACGATTATAAAGGCACAATTGATATTGAGGGCTGGCATGATCCTGTTTACAAGGACGAGCTGGAAATGACAGGACAAGTACATGCGCTTAATTATTTGAAAAACTGCCGCGGCGGCGATTTTGTTCCTAATCCGGTATAGAAAATAATAGAGTTCAAAAAGGAGAGAATATAATGTCGATTAAGCATCGTGTCGTTATTGCCGGCTGCGGAGGCATGGCGAACACTTGGGTAGACTACGCCAAAGAACGGGAAGACACTGAAATTGTCGGGCTTGTTGATATTAAGGAAGAGTTTGCGCAAGCGATGGCTGAACGCAAGGGGCTTCATTGTCCAACCTTTACCGACATCAAAAAAGCGATCGCGGAGACAGATGCTACCATCGTATTCGATGTGACCATTCCTGCAAGCCATTATACAATCAGCACGACGGCTCTAGAGATGGGCTGCCATGTCTTCGGAGAAAAGCCGCTTGCAGAATCGATGGCAGACTGCAATGCAATCGTACGTATTGCTAGCGAATCGGACAGGACGCATGCCGTTATGCAAAATCGCAGATTTGATCCGCGCATTCGTGCTTTTCGACAATTGCTCGAGGAGGGCACGATCGGCAAACCAGGTTTTGTAGGCGCAGACTTTTTTCTAGGCGCGCATTTTGGCGGGTTCCGCGATGCGATGGACAGCCCATTGCTGCTGGATATGGCGATTCATACCTTCGATCAGGCGAGATTTATTATTGGTGCTGATCCTGTTTCTGTCTATTGTCATGAATTTAATCCTCCAGGCTCTTGGTATGCAGGCAATGCCAATGCGATCTGTATCTTTGAGATGTCCGACGGCTCCGTATTTAATTATCGCGGATCTTGGTGCGCGGAGGGGGCGTCCACAACATGGGAGTCTTCTTGGAGAGTAACTGGCGAGCATGGTACAGCGATTTGGGAAGGAGATAACAACCCATATGCCGAGATCGTGGTTAGCGGCGATCAGAGCGGGAAATTCATACGCGACTATAAACGAGTAGAATCCCAGCTTCCTGAAATGGAAAATACGCATCATAAAGGCTGCTTGGACAATATGTTCGCTTCGCTTGAGGCAGGCAGCAAGCCGGAAACGGATTGCAGCGACAATATTTATAGTATGGCGATGGTTCTGGCCTCACTTGAGAGTGCAAAAACCGGCCAAAAGGTACAAATTGCTGGCTTTATGGAAGCAGCGGCAGGCAAATAAATCATAGGTGAACAAAAGAGTGACTTCGAGCTGACACAGCTGCGGGGTCGCTCTTTTGTTTTGCACAAATGTCCGAATTCATTAAAAAAAGACCTATATTTCTAAATACGAACGATGGTCGTTTTTTCTACAATTGGAGGTGAAAACGGAAAGAGGTGAAGGACCATGGGTACCGATTATGTGCTTCAAATGAAAGGAATTAGCAAATCGTTTCCTGGCGTCAAGGCGCTTTCAAATGTTGATTTTGGTCTCAGGAAGGGCGAGATCCAGGCGCTCATGGGAGAGAACGGCGCAGGAAAATCGACGTTGATTAAAGTAGCGACCGGCGTGCACAAATGGGAGGCTGGAGAGGTGCTGCTTGCTGGCAGGACGATAGCTCCAAAATCTCCGCTGGAAGCACAGCGGCTTGGCATAAGTACGGTATACCAAGAGGTCAATTTATGCCCAAATCTTAGCGTGGCTGAGAACATTTATATTGGTCGTCATCCCAGAAAACGCGGATTAATAGACTGGGACAAAATGTACCAAGGCAGCGAGCGGCTGCTGGAGCGTCTAGACCTTGCGATTGATGTTAAGCAAACCTTATCGCATTATTCGGTCGCTATTCAGCAAATGGTAGCCATTGCGAGAGCTGTGGATATTTCAAACGGTATTCTGATATTGGATGAGCCTACGTCAAGCCTTGACGCGAATGAGGTTAAACAGCTGTTCAAGGTTATGCGCATTCTAAAGCAAGAGGGCATGGGCATCGTATTTGTTACTCATTTCCTAGATCAGGTCTATGAAGTAACCGACCGAATTACGGTGCTGCGCAATGGGATGCTCATCGGCGAATATTTAACGAAGGATCTGACCAAAACAGAGCTTGTGTCCCATATGATCGGCAGGGAATGGAGCGTAGAAGAAGCAACAGGGAAAAAGGCAGTTGAGCGAACGGCTGGCGAAAACTTTTTGGAGGCCAGCTCGCTTGGCAAACGAGGCAGCATTAATCCTATCGATCTTCAGATCGGGAAAGGGGAGGTGCTTGGTCTTGCAGGACTTCTTGGCTCAGGCCGAACAGAAATCGCTAAGCTCATCTTTGGCATCGACAAAGCGGATGAAGGCAGCTTGACCATTGACGGCGAGCTTATTTCTTCCATGTACCCGCAGAAAGCTATTCAGAAAGGGCTTGGATTCACGCCAGAGGATCGCAAAGTAGCAGGCATTATAGGAGAGCTTACCATTCGTGAAAATATCGTCTTGGCGCTGCAAGCCCGTAAAGGCCTCTTCTCATTCATACCGCTGCGCAAGCAGAAGGAAATCGCTAATCATTACATTGATTTGCTAAAGATCAAAACCCCAAGCGCGGAGCAGAAGATTGAAAATCTAAGCGGCGGAAATCAGCAAAAGGTTATTTTGGCGAGGTGGCTTGCTACGCAGCCGAAGCTGCTTATTCTGGATGAGCCGACACGCGGAATCGATGTGGGTTCCAAGATGGAAATCCGCAAGCTCATTCTTGATTTGGCGGCAACAGGCATATCGATCCTCATCATATCGGCGGAGCTAGAGGAAATTGTTCAATGCTGCAACCGGATTATCGTTTTACGCGATCGGATTAAGATCGGCGAGGTCGCCGGCGCAAACATGCGCGAGAACATTATTATGGAAATGATTGCGAAGGGAGCGGAAATGTATGGCGGGTCTGATGGGATTGGCGCGTAGTTTAAGCAAGCAGAAAATCATTTGGCCGATTCTGGCACTCGCTGTATTGTTTCTTTTCAATTTGATCGTCATTCCTGATTTTTTTCGAATGGAATGGAAGGACGGCCATTTATTCGGCAATTTGATTGATATTTTGAAAAATGGATCGCCGCTCATCATTATTGCTATTGGCATGACTCTAGTCATTGCTAAAGAGGGAATTGATATATCCGTAGGATCAGTTCTCGCTATTTCGGGGGCTATCGCTGTATTTATGCTCGATGGTTATCCACTTTGGCTTGTTATTCTAGCGGGGGTATTTGCAGGATTATTATGCGGCTTATGGAATGGGATGCTCGTTGCGATGATTGGCATTCAGCCGATGGTGGCTACCTTAATTTTGCTGACGATTGGCCGAGGAATCGCTCAACTAATTACGAGCGGGCAAGTGCTTACGACTAACGATAAGGCGTATCAGTTTATTGGAAAAGGGCATTTGCTAGGGCTGCCATTTCCGCTGTTCATTGCGATGGCTGTATTTTTACTCGTATATCTATTCAAAACGCGTACCGCGTTCGGGCTTTTTCTAGAGGCTGCCGGCGGCAATAAGACAGCGAGCAGCTATGCGGGTATACGTCCTAAAGTAATCTTCATGACCGCATATACGATTACGGGCATTTGCGCAGGTATTGCCGGCATTATTATTAGCGCAAATGTAGCAAGTGCCGATGCGAACAATGCCGGACTGTGGATAGAGCTGGATGCTATTTTAGCTGTCGTAATTGGCGGAACCTCGATGCGCGGCGGACGCTTCTACCTTGGCGGAACGATCTTCGGAGCCTTGTTCATCCAAAGCTTAACGACGACGATTTATTCTTTGGGTGTCGAGCCTTCCAGCATTTTGCTCGTTAAAGCGGTTGTTGTTATTATCGTCTGCTTGATTCAATCCGACTTATTCCGGCAGTCATTCAAATTGGTGAAAAAGAAGGTGGCGGCATAATGAAGCTGATTTCTCTGAAAATTAGCCATAACAATATTATTGTTTTGGCTACGCTGCTTCTTTTGTTTATTTTGTACGGATCAGGTGCTGCGCTTTACAAGGGCTTTTTCTCCATGCAAGTATTTTTGAATCTATTTATAGACAATGCCTATCTCATTATTGTGGCCACAGGCATGGCATTCGTCATTATTAAAGGCGGCATCGATTTATCCGTAGCTTCGGTCGTTGCGCTGATCAGCATGGTGTCGGCATCGTTGTTCCAGCATGGGGCAAACGCACTTGTTGTAACGATCGTTGCTCTCGTCATTGGTACGCTGTTTGGGGCAGGACAAGGGTATTTAATTCAGCGCTTTCAGCTGCATCCTTGGATTGTCACGCTGGCGGGAATGTTCCTCGCTAGAGGGATCAGCTTTCTCATCAGCACGGAGAGTATCGTTATTAGCAATTCGGTTTATGTGAAGCTCTCCCAATACAAAATTTATTTGTGGGGCGATCATTTTATAACGATTAGTGTCGTCATTGCGATTGCCGTTGTTATCGCTGCTCTCCTGATCGGGCGGTATTCCTCCTTTGGCAGGGCGGTGTATGCGATTGGCGGCAGTGAAAAGTCCGCTGTTTTGATGGGGCTGCCAGTTGCGCGAACGACGATTCTTGTATACACCTTAAGCGGTTTGTTTTCTGCTATTGGGGGCATCGTGTTTACACTCTATATGCTGTCGGGCTATTCGCTGCATTTGATGGGTATGGAAATGGATGCCATTGCGTCGTGCGTTATTGGCGGTATTTTGCTCACTGGCGGATTTGGTTATTTGATCGGGCCAACGCTCGGCGTGCTTTGTACAGGTATTATACAAACGATCATTATGTTTCAAGGAACGCTCAGCTCTTGGTGGACCAAGATYACTATTGGATTTTTATTGTTTCTTTTCATGGCTTTTCAGCGAATTATTGTGATGAGAAAAGAAAAAAACGCTTTGCCAGCTTCCAAAAATAAACCGAAATTTGAAAATAAAGTCGTTAATTTGTAAATACAGAGCATTTGCAACATTTGTATATTGAGAGTGTAGCCAATACAAGTTCGATAGGGAGGAAATAAGAATGAACAGAAAGAAACCGTTTATCGTCACGATGCTAGCTGCGATTATGCTGGTAGGCTTGATTGCCGGTTGTGGCAACAACAGCAATAATGGGGGCAACAAACCAACAAACGGAAATGCAACAAACAAGCCAACAGAGAATGCGGCAACGGAAGCACCACCGGAAGCGAACAAGAAGCTGGTTGTAGGATTCGCACAAATCGGCGCGGAAAGCGGCTGGCGCGATGCTGAGACCGATTCGGTTAAAGCAACATTTAGCGAAGATCCTAACTTCGAGCTGAAATTCTCTGACGCGCAGCAAAAGCAAGAAAACCAAATTAAAGCGATCCGTACGTTTATCGCCCAAAAAGTAGATGCCATTGGACTTGCGCCAGTCGTAGAATCAGGCTGGGAAACGGTATTGAAGGAAGCTAAAGATGCGAATATTCCAGTGTTTTTGCTAGACCGCGGCATTACAAAAGGCAATGAAGACTTGTATGTATCGTTTATCGGTTCCGACTTTATTCTCGAGGGTCAAAACGCAGCGAAATGGATGATCGATGAGTTTGGCGCTGGCGCTCAGGTCAACATCGTTCAATTGGAAGGCACAGTAGGTGCAAGCGCAGCGAATGACCGTAAAAAAGGATTCGAGGATGCGATTGCTGGCGAAGCCGGCTACAAAATCGTTTATTCCCAAACAGGCGATTTCACTCGCGCCAAAGGCAAAGAGGTCATGGAAGCTTATTTGAAAAAGGATAAAAACATCCAAGTTGTCTACGCACATAATGACGACATGGCGCTAGGCGCGATTCAAGCGATTGAAGAAGCGGGCTTGAAGCCAGGTACAGATATTAAAATTATCGGCGTTGACGGCATTAAAGCAGCTTTTGAAGCGATTGCAGAAGGTAAAATGAATGTTACTGTAGAATGTAATCCATTGCTGGGACCACAGCTGAAGCTG
>NZ_JBFRDK010000171.1:0-12924 GCF_052113545.1 Paenibacillus sp. TAF43_2 | reverse complement strand
CTCCCTCGGGTGTGGGCTGCGCTGCCGATACCGGCGCCTGTGCTCCGAATAAGCTCACTCCCGCAACAGCAACCAGTAAAGTGACTAACATCATTTTGCAACCTATTTTCTTCATAATCGATAACATGGTGAGCCTCCAACATTCTGCGTATTTTTTTGACAACCTACTCTCGACTTGCTTGTGAGAGCATATCATAAGCTTGTGAACGCAGAGTGAACCTCGCTAGTTTTCACAAAAAAAGAGCCGCCCGCATGCTGCTTGGGCGACTCTTAATCGAAATAAGCCATTTATTTATTCGGGAAACAGCTCGTAATCAAACTTTCCATCCGAAGCAAAAACATATTCGCAGCTATTTTGACCCCAAGTGGCTGTGATGCTATAAACTCGGCCAGTTGTCGGTATATCGCTTATAACTGTTGGTGGATTAATGAATGCATACTTTCCATTAACATGGTTTACGGCAACTTCTTCAATCGGCAATAACGATTGCTCAAAGCTTTCAGTCAGAAAAGCCATTTTCACTGTAACTTTATCTGGTGTATTTTCTCCAAAATCGACTTTCAATTTCTCGCCTGGCTTTAAACGACGCAGACCTGTTAGAAGGGTAGGCTCGCTATGCCAAGCTGCTTGGTAAAAGGACATTCGATCATACTTAACCCCATTCCAACTTGATTTTAGAATTGTATAATTTTCGATGGGATCAGGATTTCTCTCATGCGAGATGACAATTGCGGGTGGTTCAACAGGACTGATGCTGCTGCTTACATTGGAATTGCTTGCTCCCACACTAGTCCCAAGTGCAATAGCACTAATAATGACGACTGCCGCTAATACGAATGAGGATAATATTATGAATGTCGATCTTTTGCTAGGTCGCATAATAGCCACCAGCCTTTCTCTTAAAATCGTCTTCTCATCGCTAAAAGTAGCCTGTAATCCTCCAACGGGGTATTGTTCATTTGAGGCTACCGCAATTAAGGTTTCACCGTATTCCTGCTTCTCTGAAGAGGTGAATTTACGAATAACCACTTCATCGCAAGACAGCTCACAAAGACGGTTGATCTCTTTTTCTACAAAATAAACTACGGGGTTAAACCAATGCAGAGAAGTAACGAGCATGGAAAACCATTTTACAACAATATCAAACCGTTTCAGATGTGTGATTTCGTGAATCAAAATATTTTTGAGCTGAACTTCATTGAAATTGTTATCTGGTAAGATGATTGTCGGCCTTATAATGCCTATAAGCATAGGAGTGGTGATGTAGGAGTTGCGTACAAGCTTCGCTTTATACCGTCCATTCAACATCATGCCAAGCATCCTATTTTCCCAATCATATGCAGGCTTGCTTGTTGTTTTCATATACTTTAAAAATCGAGTATAGCCTCTTAATTTTATAAAGAGTGATAGTATTGTCCCAATTAACCAAACGTAAATGGCATATTGCTTAATTATTGTAATCACAAAAATTTCTGAATTATCAGCTCTGATACTCTCTGCTGCTTGAGCATCATTTGCTTGAGGCAAGGAGATTGCATGAGTTGGGTCTATCTCCATACCAGATTTTGCAGCTTCCCCACCTTGTAAAATGGGACCTGTTAGAAATGGATTTTTGTTAAAAACATCATTCATAATACTCCCATCAAACGAAAACGGAATCGTCAATCTTAGGAGTACTACGATCCAGATGTAATACTGAAGCGACTTCGAGAATTTATGCTTGATTATTGGCTTCATTAAAAACAATAAAAAGAAGAGGATGCTTCCTGATATCGAAAGCGACAATATAAGTTTCATGATGTCATTCAATTCAGTCACCTACCTTAAATAAGGTACGCAGCTCCTTGATGTCTGCTTCGTTTAGCTTATTGCCTCCTAATAGCGTTGCAACTAGACTTTTTGCACTTCCAGAATATAAACGATCGATTAATGTTTGTGTCGCATGCTCGTTATATTCTCGCTCGCTCACTTGTGGCTTGTAATAGAACACTTCCTTCTTGGCTGCAATGACTACGCCCTTCTCGCACAATCTCCGAAGCAATGTTTTTATTGTAGAGCTTTCCCAGCTGCTTGATTTTTCAAGACATTTTCTAATTTCAGATATAGGCAGCTCTGTCCCGGCTTCCCATAATACACGCATAACTTCAAGCTCTGAATCCGTTATCTTTGAAACTAAGCTGCTCATCATCCCACTCCTCAAGGTTACGTATGTAGACTCTGATTAGAGTTTACAGCAGTAACCTCCAACTGTCAAATCATTCCTGTGTATTATTGCCACCACTCATGGTGTTCAATTTTTCAAAACTTCAAGACTTCAAGACTTCAAGACTTCAAGACTTCAAGACTTCAAGACTTCAAGACTTCAAGACTTCAAGACTTCAAGACTTCAAGACTTCAAGACTTCAAGACTTCAAGACTTCAATTCTTAAGTCTACTACACTATACCCCCAAAATTTTACTTCGTTTTATCCTAGTCTTTCAGATTAACCACGAACCCTGCAGGGTAATAGTAACTGTTAACTAACGAATCTAATAGAAATGTCCATAGAGAGGATACTATTTATGAAAAAGGCGATGATCATTATTAATCCCACTTCTGGTAAAGAAGAGGCACTCAACTATGTCAGAAAAGTGGAAAACCTTTTGACTGATCAAAGATACGACGTTACGATCAAGGAGACGGCAAAAGAACAGGACGCAACCCTGTTTTGTATATCTGCGTGTGAGGACAGTTATGATTTGGTCGTTTCAATCGGAGGGGATGGCACGCTTCACGAAACGATTAATGGACTTATCAATCAAAAACATCTTCCGAGGCTTGGAGTAGTCCCTCTTGGAACAGTTAATGATTTTGCTCGCGCATTACAAATACCGCTTCTTCCCGACAAAGCCATTCAGACCCTCTCTTCTTCCCGAATAAAAATAGTAGATTTGGGCCAATTAAATGACCAATTGTTCGTCAACACCGTTGCTGTAGGCTCATTTGCTGAATCACTCTCTTCCGTTACGTCAGACGATAAATCCCGGCTCGGCGCTTTAGCCTACGTAAAAGAAGGGATCAAAGAGCTTATGAACCCGCCGACTCATCCTCTTTGCATTCAATATGATGGAGAAACATGGGAAGGAGAATCTCCACTCTTTCTCGCTGCGTTAACCAATTCAGTAGGCGGATTTGAGAGGTTGGCACCCGACGCGGCTGTTGACGATGGTCTGCTTCACTGTTTTATTATCAAGGATTTGACTATATTCAATACGATCACAGCCAGCCTGTCATTGCTGTTCGGCAATTTCAAAAATCATAAAGACGTAGTTTATTTTACAGCCAAAAATGTAAGTATAAGCTCGTCTGAATCAGTCAGAACCAACGTTGATGGTGAAGAAGGTCCTTCCTTGCCCATCCATATAAGCAGTATGCCACGTCATATTCAGGTGATTGTACCAGAAGAGGCTACAGTGTAGTCCTAGTCCGCAGCTATTTGTAGATCAAGATCAATATAATCGGCTAGTGGAACGGATGGGATCGATGGAGTCCGTGCGATCGGCGAAATAGGTGGATTCGGTGAGATCGGTGGGACCAGAAGGATCGATGAAATCGGTTGATTCGGTGAGATCGGAAGGATCACTGAGGTCGGCGGCATCAATAGGAACGCTGAGATTGGTGGGGCAAGTGGATCAATGAGGTCGGAGGAGTCGGTGAGATCGGAAGGATCACTGAGGTCGGCGGAATCAATAGGAACGCTGAGATTGGTGGGATCAGTGGAATCGATGAGGTCGGAGGAGTCGGTGAGATCGGAAGGATCACTGAGGTCGGCGGAATCAATAGGAACTCTGAGATTGTTGGGGTCAGTGAGATCGGCATGATAGGTGTCTTTGTCAATGGGGCATTACAAGCCTTTTCGGAATCTACAACGTTAGGTCCCTTCGTCGTTGTTTACGAGGACTAATACTAGCCTTGGAGCAAGGCTGCCTACCAAGATTGGACAGATGAATATAAGACGTAGTGGCTAGCATCTGCTCATTTTGCTTATTTTACGGACATAGGTTCCACTATTTGTGAATATTAGCTCATTTTGCTCGTCGTTCGGACATTGATCCCAATCTTCGAAGATTTAACCTCATTTTGCTTATCTTACGGACATTGGTTCCGCTATTTGTGAATATTAGCCAGTTTTGCGGATTTTATGGACATAGGTTCCGCTAATTACTATAAAATCGAGTGATTTCGAGGGTTTTATCACAAATAACTGATCTCATGTCCGTTAAAATCTCAAAACCCCCTTAAATTGTTATTTAGCGGAACTAATGTCCGTTAGCACTGCTCAAAACCTTGCAACCTCGAAATTGCCGCTTCTATTCAAGTTCTTCCGATACAAAATCCCACTCTATCAACACTTCGCTGTATGTTACTTGTCTTACAGACACATTTCCACTCTTCGAACTCTTCAGCTCACAATGCTCGTCTTTCGGATATAGATCCCGCTCTTTGAACACTTCAACTACTTTGCTCATCTTTCGGGTATAGTTTCCGCTTTTTGAACACTTCGCCTCATTTTTCTTGTTTTACAGACACAATTTCTTCTCTTCGAACACTTCACCTCATTTGGCATTTCTTACGGACATTGGTTCCGCTATTTGTGAATATTAGCCCATTTTGCGGTTTTTACGGACATAGGTTCCGCTATTTGCTATAAATCTGCGTAATTTCGGGGGTTTTATCACAAATAACGGATCTCATGTCCGTTACATACTTACAAACCCCCTTAAACCGTAATTTAGCGGAACTGATGTCCGTTAGGACTGCTACAAACCTTGAAACCTACCTCAAAACCTGGTAATCACCGCCCTTTCCTCCGCTCTACTAATACAAAAAAGCCACTTCCAAAGAAGTGGCCTTGAAGATGTTCGCAATGTTCGAATGATTCTCAAATGATTTTCGGAGATTGTTAAAAAAGAACTAGAGTAGCTTGTCGATAAAGAAAGCTCCAAGCAGGAAATCCTTCAATGGTTCTCAGTAGCYTTCGTGTCCTATCAAATGTTTGAAAGTTGTTTAAAAAGTAATTGAAAATGTAATTGAAAAGTTGCTCGATTGTTGCTCCAACGACGCTCGATAAGCTACTAGAGAACGCAGATTCTAAGCTCCCAAGCCAGCAAACCGCCAACCGTCCCCCGCCAACCTTCGTTGCAATAAAATAATACTGCTGCTCGCTATAGCAACTACGGTGAAATAGCAGCTAGCACTCCCGATGAGTCACTATTTGCCCTAGTAAGCTTTTACTAGCTTCCACGCTCTCTCCATATCATCGATTAGCGTATACGGATCTTCCATTCCGATGTACAATCTGGCTACTGATGGGTTTGTTCCGTCCGGGTTTCTACGCTCAGGCGTTGTATTGACCGTAACGAGACTCTCGTAACCGCCCCAGCTGACTGCAATCCGGAAATAATGCAGCGCATCTGCCCACTGCTTCATGACAGCAACGGGAAGCTTGGATTCGAAAGAAAACAAGCTGCTGTATCCGTCCAGTTGTTTTTGTGCCAATTCATGCTGAGGATGTGAACGAAGACCTGGATGGTTTACACGATTGACCATAGGGTGTTTCTCCAAATACTCCGCGATGATCATGCCGCTCTTCTGATGGCGCTCCATACGAAGCGGAAGCGTACGTAAACCACGAATCATTAACGACGCTGTATGAGCGGTCATGATTCCTCCTAGCAGCATATACCCTTTGTTCTCAATTTTATTAATTAGCGCAGCACTTCCAGTTACAACTCCGCCCAGACAATCACTATGTCCTGAAAAAAACTTAGTCATCGAATGCAGCACGAGATCGATGCCCATAGTCAGCGGCCTTTGGAAGCAAGGTGTTGCCCAGCTGCCATCTATCATTGTAATGATCCCTGTTTTTTTCGACAGTTCAGCTATTCCTTCAAGATCCTGCAGCTGAAAAAGGCCTGATGTAGGGCTCTCCACGTATATAATTTTTGTATTTGGCTGTACTGCATCCTCGAAATCGGAGAGCAAACTGCCATCTACATAAGTGACTTCAACCTGATATCTCTCTGACATTTCGTTTAGAAACTCTCGTGTTGGCCCGTAAGCCTGATCAACACAGATGACATGATCGCCTGAACGAAGTAGCGCATGCAGCGTTCCTGCAATTGCAGCCATGCCCGATGCGAAGCAGCGCGACTGCTCACCGCCTTCCAATTCGGCGATTTTGCTTTCCAAATATTTTACCGTTGGATTGTTGCCTCGGGAATATACGTTGGCAGCTAATACATCCTGCATCGCATGATCGAAGGTTTCATGATTCTCGAAAGTAAATAAGCTATTTTGATAGATCGGTATGGTTACCGCACCGTAATGTTGTTTATCTACCTGATCGTGAGAGACTTTTGTATGCAGCTGATTATCCATTTCTTTTCTCTCCATCATGTCGTTTCCCTCTATCCATTCCATGAATTTATTATCCTTTTTCTGCTCCCTGTGTTAATCCCTCTACGATGAAACGCTGGGCAAAAGCGAACAATACGACGGTAGGAATGACCGATAGTACCGTTCCAGCCGACATTGCACCCCAATCGACATCAAATTTCATAACGAAGGAGTTCATAGCTACCGGCAGCGTCTTCAATGCCTCGTCATCGATAAACATGACAGCCATAAACAGCTCATTCCAGTTTTGTACAAATGCAAAGATGAAGGTTGAAGCAATTCCCGGCAGCATGACCGGAATGATTACTCTTAACAACGCCGTCAGACGCGAACAACCATCAATCATGGCTGCCTCCTCTAAACTGCTCGGAACACGTTGGAAAAAGCCTCGAAGCATAATGGTTGAGAATGGAATGAGCATAACCGTGTAGCAGATAATTAATGACATCCTTGAATTAATCAAATCCAAGTCCGCCATCAATAAGTACAATGGAGCTAGTGCAATAAATCCCGGAAGCATTTGCGTAACGAAAAACGCCATCATAATCTGTTTATGCCCTCTAAACTGAAAGCGAGCCATGACATATGCGCTTAGAGTCGCAATAAAAATAACGATAGCAGCAGCAAGGACGGCTACCAATAAGCTGTTGAAGATGTAAATATGGAATTTCGATATTTTAAAAATCTGGATGTAGTTATCCAGCGTAAATTGCTTTGGCCAATATTGAAGCGGGAAAGAGAATATATCCTTTTGAGGCTTAAGTGAAGTAATGACGATCCAGTATAAAGGAAATACCATGATTACAAAATGCAACGCTAGATACAGCACCTTCAGACCTGTCAGTATGCGTGGCTTCATCTTAAAAATCACCCACCTTTTCCGACTTGGTCACAAACAGATAGAAAATCGTGTACAAGATTAGAATGCCGATCATCGTAACACCAATTGCCGATGCCATCCCGTAGYCCCCGCCGTAAATTATTTTATCTAGCATAAGTGAGGATAAAATATGGGTTGTTCCCGCAGGACCGCCGTTAGTCAAACCGTAAATAATCGTTGGATCATTGAATATCCATATCGCTCTGAGCAAAGTCGTTGCGATAATCGTAGGAAGAATAAAAGGAAAGGTGACATTAACAAATTTGCGAATGCTCCCCGCTCCATCCATATCCGCTGCCTCATACAAATCAGCTGGCACCGATTGAAGAGCCGCAAGCAGCATGATTGCAAAAAACGCGATGCCGTACCATACATTGGCGATAATGACCGATGACATCGCCCAATCTGGATCAGAGAGAAAACCGATTCTAGTATCAATAAGGCCGATGCGCATTAATAGATCATTAATAACGCCCATTTGGGAGTTGAACATCCATTTCCAAATCAAGCCGATTAAGAAACCAGACAAAGCCCAAGAGTAAAAGATAAACCCTTGATATACCCCTCTGCCTTTAAACGGTTTGCGCAAAATCAGTGCAAGTGAGAGGCCAATCAAAAATTGAAACGTTAAGGAGAAAAACACCCAGTATGCGCTATTCGTCATCGCTTTCAGAAACTTAGCATCTTGGAATGCGGTTACAAAGTTCTGGAATCCGATGAATCGAACGTTCGTCAGATCGAACAGAACGTAGTTCTGAAACGCCATGACTACCCCTTGCAGGAATGGATAAAACGTAAATATGAGCAGCAACACCAAAGCTGGTAGCAAGCTGAGCAAAATATACGTTCGCTGCTTTCTCAATGCAATCACCGCCCTTGACTTAGAAAATGCGATGGGCGGCTGCTGAGCCACCCATCACTATTTTTCAGATTATTTGTTCATGTCCGCTTTCGCTTTCGCCCAATATTCATTCCACTTCGTTAACGTATCCTCAACTGAAGTTTGGCCTAGCAGCATCGCCTGACCACTTTCCATAGCGACGGTACCCCATTGTCCATTAGCAGGATATTCGAACGGCGGTTTGAAATTGATGAAAGTATCCGGTTTGTTCGTCATATCAAGCAAAGTTTTGTAAGGTCCTTTTTGGAAAAACTCATCCTCTGTAGCCGAAGAGTGGATCGGTACAGTACCATGGCTTTTGGATAGCTGTGTATTCTCCTCAGGCGAGGATAGGAACGTAATTAATTTCCAAGCAGCTTCTTTGTTCTCCGAGTGGGAAGTGATACCCCAGCCTGCTCCACCTGCAGAAATCATCGCTTTGCCTGATGGGCCAGTAGGCATTGGAGCTGTTGCCCAAGTGCCTTCTTGCATGTTCTCGCTCAATACTTGAATAACGTCTGGATCTTGCAAAAGGAATGCAGTTACACCAGAAGTAAATGCCTGTACCTGCTCTTGGAAGCCCCAGTTAATAGAATCCGGAGGTGATCCTTCTTTGTACAGCTTCACATATAGATCCAATGCCGTTTTGGCTTCTGGAGAAGAGTAGATTGTTCCGCCATCTTTCAGGAACATCGCATCATCAACATTGATCTTGTCTGCGTCGTACGCTTGGATCAATGCATCAGGAACACCGTTGGCACCAGGACCGCCACGGAATGAGAAGCCGTAACGGTTCTTTGCAGCGTCCGTCAGCTTAACAGATGCATTAACTAACTCTTCGTAGGTAACCGGAGCATTGATTCCCGCTTCCTTCAACCAATCTGCACGATAAAACAATTGGCGCTGATACAATCCGTTTGGTATGAAGTAGAGCTTATCCTTGACTGATGCAACCGATTTAGCAACAGCCGTTACAGTGCCAAAGTCGCTCCATGAGCCTGTGTAATCGTTCAATGGCTCTACGTAGTTGTTATTTACGAATTCCGCAACGTTAAGATCGCGTACTTCCAAAACGTCTAGCGGTTGTTTGGCGGCCAACATCGTTCTGATTTTGTTATCAGCCTGATCAAACGGTGGAGAAATCAATTCAACCTTGATGTTCGTGTTCTGGGCCATGAATTTGTCGATGCTTGCTTTAATCAATGCTGTACGACTCGGGCTGGTCAAGCTTTCAATCATGCGAAGCGTAATTACTTTCTCTTTACTTCCGCTGTCAGGCTTTTTCCCATCATTTGAAGAACTGCAAGCTGTAGTGAGAGTAAAAACCATTACAGCCGTCAAAGCGGATAACATCCATGTTTTCATTGGTTTACCAAACATATGAATCCCCCTAGAGACATAGTGTCATACTATCTACCTGTATGATAGGTTAAATATAATGTAAGCACTTTCATCTTGTCAATAACAAATTTTAATTAATAATGACGTATCGTTTCCTCGATAATATCCATCATTTTGTTAAATTCAGCTAATGCATGCTGTACATCATGTTTGGCAATACCATCAAATAACGTACGATGGAACGGATACGTGTTATCAAATAATTCCTTWACGCCGAACGGGCCAGCAAAGAAACGTTTGATTAATTCAGAGATAGATTCATAGACGCTGTGAAGCAGCGGATTAGCGGCAGCATCATAAATATGCTGATGAAACTTATAGTCAATTGCCGATGTATCCAGACCTCTGTTTTTGCACACATCATACTCTTCTAAACATAGTCTCATCTTCTCGATTTTTTCGTCACTAATCCGTATAGCAGCAAGCTCTACAGCCTTTCCTTCCAAAGCTCTGCGCACGTCAAGAATATGAAGAAGAAACTTCTTCTCATTCTCAATTTTCACCTTTCCGCTATAGCGATAAGACTCAGAATCATTAACAAATATACCTTTTCCGTTCACCACTTTAACAATATCGATAGCTTCAAGATACCTCAGTGCTTCACGCAAAGAGGAACGTCCTACACCTAATAATTTAGTCAGTTCTTCGGCTGATGGAAGCTTGTCACCCTCCTGCAAACCTTTAACCTCGATGTATTTTTGAATCTCTTCTGAGACCAACTCATGGACATTTTGCTTCTTAACCTTCTGAATCATTTCTATCATCCTTTTTACCTTTCAGATAGGTGAATCTTATTCGATTATATGTATTTTGTCAATAAAGCGCTCTCTTTTTGCAAGCATTGCTTACAAGCCGATAGAGTCTGAGTTTACCATTTTCATAACTAATATTTTGCTAGATGAGAGATGAGAATGCTCCTTCGAACATAAAATAAGAAAAACTTGCTTATTTACTTTCTATTTTTTAATTTCGGTATTTCCTATTTAATGATAGTAGAATCTTACCTCCATAAGGGAAAGAGGTGCTGCCATGCTTGAGCAGATTATTCTAGTTAGCAGCTTTACGTTTATTATTCATTTTGCAGAAACGATTACATACTCTCTTCGATTAGCTGGCGTGCGTATGGGAAAAATAGCAGTCGCTATATCGTTAACCGGCATTATCCTGCTGGTATCACGAACAGCCAACATGGTGCAAGCACCGCTTATGGGAAAGCTCATCGATTCTGCCAAAACTTCCATGGAGTATTCATTGATTGAGCAATTTCGAATCATAATCTTAAGCGCGTCACTCGGAACAATTGCTGCGATGCTAGCATYTCCAACCGCGGTGATGCTGGCTAGACGAGTCATTGCCCATTTGGAGGTAGCAGGCTCTATCCCAGGCTTGCTAAGAACGACGGTATCCATTGAGAAACTTAAAAACTCGCGTTCACACATCCGACTGCCAAAGCTGGGAATGCTGGCGCGTTTAAGAATTGGCGGCATACCGAAACGATTGTTTTTACTCAACATTATCGTAACTGCGGTCTATACCATTGGCGTGCTGGCTGCTTTACTCGCTTCTTCCATTACGACTGAACATGCGATCGCCGCTTCTCAATCATCCGGGCTAATCAATGGGGTAGCAACGATTTTGCTAGCACTTCTTATTGATCCTGAAATCGGCTTATTGACGGATAAAGTGCTAAAGGGAGAGAAAAAAAGCGCTGCGTTAACTAAAGTATTCGGTCTGCTTATGTTGTCCCGTGTGATGGGCACGATGCTGGCACAATTGTTGCTTGTCCCTGCAGCATCCTTGATTTTGTGGGTCGTATCTAGATAAAAAAAGAATGTTAACTTGCTTGAGGAGGAAAGTCATGCTGTGGTCACATTTATTTTTCAAGCAGGATCGTTATAAATTTTTTCCAAAACATATCGCGATCATTATGGACGGCAACGGGAGATGGGCAACTCGCAAAGGGCTGCCGCGAAACGTTGGACACTTTTACGGGATGAAAACGATGCAGAAAATCATAAAAAGATCGATTTCGCTAAAGCTTAGCTGCTTGACCTTATATGCATTTTCAACAGAGAACTGGAGAAGGCCCAAAGCTGAGGTTGATTATTTATTGGAGCTGCCTATCAAATATTTTCAGAATCAAACGATCGACGAACTAAACAAAAAAAATGTAAAAGTAACTTATATCGGCGACATTAGCTCGTTTCCCGCTCATACGGTGGACGTCATTCAGCGAACCTGTGAAATAACGAAGAACAACACTGGCATGCTTCTGAATATGGCTCTTAATTATGGGGGGAGAACTGAAATTCTGCAAGCTGCAAAAAAGCTCATCGCTAGCGGAGCAGACCCGCTCACTTTCGATGAACAATTTGAGAAAACGATCGCTACCTCCGATTATCCGCCAGTTGATTTAATCATTCGGACAAGCGGTGAAAAGAGGCTGAGCAACTTCCTGCTTTGGCAGGCAGCGTATGCAGAATTATGGTTTACGGATAAAAGCTGGCCGGATTTCAACTATGCCCTATTGAACGATGCGATACAAAATTATTCGAAAAGAAAAGAACGGGAATAATGAACCTGCAAAGACCAAACCCTTCACATAAACGAGGAGAATGGTCTTTTTGTTTGAAAATCATGCTAGTTTTGTTTCGCTATTTCTGCAAACTTGGTATTGAATTGCTGTGCAATCTCATCCAAATGTGGAGTCATAACATTAGATTTTTGTTTTAAAATAGTAAACTTATTCATTAACGCTGCTATTTCATAGGGGGACCCATCGATCAGTTTGGTAATCGGCGACATATGGTATATTTTCAGAAAGCTGTATACAATCCCTCTATAATTGCGAATAAACTTAACTTGGTTTGCTGGTATAATCGTATAACCTAATGATTCTAACACTTTAAAGCCTTCATCTATTGCTGTAATCATTTGCATGAGCAGCTTTTTGTTCTTCGCCATTTTTTTGAATTGATTATCGCTTGTTATGCTAATTGCGTTCATCGCCAGTATAGGCACGATATGACTTTTAAGCCAAGCATCCATATCTTCTTGATAATCTAATTTGTATTTTACTTTTTCAAAGGCTTTTTCTAGTAAAGGTTTAAATGACAGCTCCCCTTCTAAACTGCCAAGCACCATATGTCCGCCTCCACGTATACAGATCATTCGATCAACTTCTCGACGACCGCCGCTAAGCTGGAATCCGAATGCTATATTTTTTTTCACGGCACTATTTTTCTGCAAGTCATTTTGCATTTCATGAGCGTCTGCATTATTGCCTACAAGCACAATATGACTGCTTTGATTTTGAGCAAGAA